>JAJFBJ010000088.1 GCA_020697375.1 Nitrospira sp.
TATGATCGGCGCGATAATGCCGTCCGACGTACTCTCTGCAATGGTTTCGACCGTCGCACGCACGATCTCAGGCTCTTCCAACGTTGTGCTGTCTCTTCCGACGATCCTTGCCACCGCCCTCCGTGCACCGGAAAGATTTCCCTGTGCCAATTCATGGCCGACCACTCGGACATGGTCCAACAGGTCTCGACCAGCGAGGGTCGTGTAGGCCAATCCAATTTCGACCACATGACCCAGTACCGGCGAAAATGATTCTGCTTCCGAAATCACCACGATCCCGGTCGCATAGACAGCCGTCGGCAATCCTATCGCGAGAATACCCCCTGCAATTCGCAGCGATTCATCGGTTCGGCACAGGGTTCGAATCCAATGGTCATACCAGGCAATGACCGCCCCCATCCCCCGAACCGGATGCGGAAGCCAGCGAGGATCACCCACGACCGCATCAAGCGCGGTAGCCAGCAACAGGTCGATGCCGGTCATCGTCCCATCACCAGCGACGGTACCAGCAGCAGAAAAAGGATCTCAACCAATTCATTCGTGGCGCCGAGGGTGTCTCCGGTCACGCCGCCGAACCATTCACGGCACCCGCTTCGCACCAGGGCCACCAGAATCAACCCTGCCCCCATGATGACAAGCGCCGCGAGGATGCCCAATCCTGCCGTCAACGCCGCAGCCAATACGAGACTCGACAGCAGCACATGATGCAAAGACAGATGGGCAAGAAACGCCGCGGCAAGCCCGCCCTCGCTCCTCGCATAGGGAGAGGACCAGGCTGCCGTTGCCATAGCCCAGCGACCGAGCGCCGGCATACAGATAAGAACCGGTAGACGCAGCATCTGCGGAAGGGCCATCAATCCCGCATACCGCAAGAGCAGTGAGAGAAATAACCCGGTGGCCCCGATGGCGCCGACCCGCGGATCACGCATCACACGCAGCCGGTCCGCTGCCGTGCGACCGCCGGCCAAGCCATCCAATGTGTCCGCCAATCCATCTTGATGCAGGCCGCGCGTCAGAAGTACCAGCAACAGGATCAGCAGCACATTGACGACCTCGGCAGTGAGAAACCAGCGCAAGCCGCTGTCGGCCAATGCCAGCAGCCCGCCGATCATCAAGCCGATCGTGGAATACCAGGCCATCGACGCGCCGAGTTCGGTGGCCGTCGGTTCATGGTGGTTCCGGCTGATAGGAATCGCCGTCAGAAAATGCCAGGCAAACACAAAGGGTCTGGTCATGGAGGCCATGTCAGTCACGTTTCGACACACCCGCCTCATCGAAAGTCGCCATCTCGGTGAGGATCTTGACCGACGCCTGTACGAGACTCATCCCCAGGCAAGCCCCCGTCCCTTCACCGAGCCTGAGATCGAGATCAAAGAGCGGCTTCAGGCCGAGATGGTCCAGGATCGCTTGATGGCCCCGTTCCACCGATCGATGTGACGCAATCAGATAATCGCGACAGCAGGGCTGCAATCCGACCGCGATCAAGGCCGCAGCCCCTGCAATAAAACCATCCAGCACCATCGGCACCCTGGCTGCCGCGGCGCCGAGTATGAGACCGGCCAGGCCGGCGATTTCCAATCCACCGACTTTCGCCAGCACATCGAGCGCATCGGTTTGATGAGGGCGATGCCGGTCGAGCGCCTGTTGAATGATCGCTACTTTATGGGCGTGAGCGGCCTCGTCGATTCCGGTTCCGCGGCCGGTCACGTCGGCTACAGAGCGGGCCGTCATCACCGCCGTGATCGCCGCGCTCGGCGTTGTGTTCCCGATGCCCATATCGCCGGTTCCAATCAGGCCGATGCCTTCGCGAGCCGCTTCTGTGGCCAGATCGACGCCGACCTGCAGGGCCTCCATGGCCTGCTCGCGGCTCATGGCTGGTTCCAGCACCATATTCTTCGTCCCCGCCATGACCTTCTTTTGAATGAGCCCCGGCAGCGGACCGAATTCGTAGGCCACGCCGATATCCACGACCCGAACTTCCACGCCGACATGGCGAGCCAGCACATTCACGCCGGCGCCACCACGGAGAAAGTTCAGCACCATTTGCGGCGTCACCTCGCGTGGATAGGCGCTCACCCCTTCGGTCGCCACCCCGTGATCCGCGGCAAAGGTAAACAGGGCTCCGCGCGGCACATTGGGTTTCACCTCGCCCGTGATGGTGGCATAACGCATAGCCAATTCTTCCAGCCGGCCTAAACTGCCCGGGGGCTTCGTCAGCCGGTCCAGCCGCGCTTGCACTTGCGAGACGACCTCGTGATCGGGCGGCTGGATCCGGGCGAAAACCTCGTCAAGCGCCATTGCCTATCTCCATATTATTATTTGAGTCGAAGCGGCTGGCCGCTGATGACGACATAGACTTCATCAGCCGCTTCGGCCACCTGTTGATTGACCCGGCCTGCAACATCACGAAAAGCGCGGGCCTGTCGACTGGCCGGAACCAGACCGAATCCTAACTCGTTACTGACCAGCACCACCCTGGCCGGAACGGCGCGAATGGCATTCAGCACTTCATCGACCGGTCCGGACATGTCAGTGCCTGCGGGGCTGCGCCCGCACATATTGCTCAACCAGAGTGTCAGGCAATCCACCACGATCGTGCGATAAGCCTTGCCCTCCGATCGGAACCAGGCTGCCAGCTCGCGCGGCACCTCCACGGTCATCCAATCAGTCGAACGTGTCGCGCGATGCCGCGCGATCCGCTTCGCCATTTCGCTATCCAGGGCCTGGCCCGTTGCCACAAAGGCCTTCGGGCCGGTCCGTCCTGCTCGATCCAGCGCCGCCTGACTTTTTCCCGATGCGGCTCCGCCCAAGACAAGAATGAGACGCGACCGGCTGCTGACATGTTTGCTCATGGCTATCAGTCAACGGACGCATCGGTCTCACGTTGCCACAAAAACTCCGGTTCACCCTGCGTCTTCGCCACCCATCGGGCCAAAACAAACAAGGCATCACTCAAACGGTTCAAGTATTTGTTGAGCTCGGCCGCGATCGTTTCCTCGCGTGTCAAACGGATGCAGATCCGTTCGGCGCGGCGGCAAATCGTTCTCGCTTGATGGAGCGTCGCCGAGACCTTTCCTCCACCGGGAAGGATGAATTCCTTGAGCGGCGCCAGGTCCTCCTGGCACCGGTCGATTATGTGCTCAAGCTTCGTGACATCCTTGGCCGTGACCGTCGGCATGTTCTTAAAAGTTTGGCCCGGCGCCGTGGCGAGAAGGCTTCCGACATCGAACAGTTTATTTTGGACCCAGCGAAGGTCCTCTTCAAGTTGCGTCGAGGCGGAAGAGGCATTTTCCACTTCCGCATTCATCGCCCGCACCAACCCGACGGACGCATTCAGTTCATCGACCGTGCCGTAGGCCTCCACTCGCAGGCAGTCCTTCCAGACTTGCTGTCCCCCGGCCAGCCTGGTTTGGCCCGCGTCGCCCGTTCTGGTGTAGACCTTGGTAATCCGCATCCCTTTACCTCCCGTTCCCTTGCGTTCGGTTTCCCCATGCCTCATAGTGCACCAGTTCGTGAACCGGAAGTCTGGCTCGCCAGCCGGCAGTTTCCAGATCAGGCTTCACCGCGAATTCCGACACATAGCCGAGACAGAGGTAGGCCAGCACTTTCACCGGCCTCGGAATACCGAGCACCTGCTTCAATGCGGCATGATTCAAGATACTGACCCATCCGACCCCGATCCCTTCGGCCCTCGCCGCGAGCCAGAGATTCTGAATGGCGCAGCAGGTGCTATAGAGATCGGTATCCCGCACCGTCGAACGGCCGAGCACCTGCCGACCGCCGCGTTGCCTGCTGCAGGTCACACAGAGATTGACCGATGATTCTTCGATGCCTTCGAGCTTGAGGCCCCGGTACAGGTTCGCACGCTCTGTGCCATACCGCGAGGCCGCCGCTTCATTGGCCTTGTCGAAGAGCCGCTTCACCGCTCGCTTCGTCGAATGAGCCCGGACGATGACGAAAATCCCAGGGCTGCATGAACCCCACTGATCCGGCATGGTGCGCGGCATTCAGCAATCGCGCGAGGACTTCCTCGGGAATCGGCTTCAACAGAAAATTCCGACGGACATCCCGGCGTTCAAAAATTGCCCGATATACCGCCTCCCGCTCGGCCAAGGAAAACGGTTCCTGAGGATCGACCGCCGATCGAGCCATGCTCCGTCTTTGAAATGCCGGACGGCGAACAATTGATGGATCCTGTGGAATGACTCTTCGACCAGCCATATTTCGAGCGTTAGGCGCCATGGGAGTCGTTGTGGGGGCCATCCGGTCCGAGTGCGCCGCTCGCGACCTGTTGCAAACAGGTGGGACAAAGGCAGTCCTTGAAGCGCGCCTCAATCCACCCCAATTGCTGCTCCGTAATGCCGACCTTCCCGCACCAGCATTGATAGCCGCCGCACTCGAACGGCTGCCGGCAATGCTCGCAGGTCTTGGTGACCGGCCCCCTCAAAATTCCACTCCCGCCTGCGCCTTGATACCCTTTCGAAAGGGATGTTTCACCTGCTTCATCTCAGTCACGAGATCCGCGGCTTCCAGCAAATCGGCCTGCGCCCCTCGGCCGGTAATCACCACATGTTGCATCGATGGGCGGGCCTGCAAGCAGGGCAGGACTTGGTTCATATCCACGTACCCCTGCTGAAGGGCAATGTTGAACTCATCCAGGATCACCATCGCATAGGAGGAGTCGCCCAAGAACTTGCAGACATGCGCCCAGGCCTGCTGTGCGAATTCGCGGTCACGCTCACGGTCCTGCGTCTCCCATGTATAGCCTTCGCCCATGCGGAGAAATGTCACGCGGTCGCCGAATGACTTCAGCACCCGCTCCTCGGCGGTATCGATGGCGCCCTTGATGAACTGCACGACCGCCACCTTCATGCCATGGCCGAGACAGCGCAGTGCCATCCCGAGGGCCGCGGTTGATTTTCCTTTGCCCGCACCGGTGTAGACTATCAAGAGACCCTTCTCTTCTTGCGCCGCTTCGATCCGGCGATCCACCGAGGCTTTCAATCGCTGCATCTTGGCGCGATGTTCGCTTTGTTCCGCCATGTCATCCCTTCCTTACAGGCCGGCGATGCCGGCTCTCTCGACGGGCGACGGCGAGCAAATCGGTCACGACGTCCGGCCGGCTGCCGAAGTGCAGATGGCTGTAAAATGCGATGGTATTCGCGGTCGTCAGTCCATCGTGACCGGCAGGCCGCCCTTCCGCGTCGGACAGCATACAGGCATAGTCCAAATCGCCCTTCGGTTCCAGCACGGAATAATGAAACTCATGCCCGCGCAAAGACGTGCCGGGCTTGCCAAGCAAACAGGTCCGGCTCACCTCCACCGTCCGATAGCCCAAGGTGAGTCCCGATGTACGCATGACCGTCTCCGCTGGAAAGATCCCGACCATCTCCTGTCGCCGCCCGTCACAGTCGCGGATCGCCTGCGTCAGGTACATGAGCCCTCCGCATTCGGCATGGATGGCTCCGCCGCATTCGGCAAATGTCCGTACGGCCCTCCGCATGGTGACGTTGGCGGCCAGAGTCGCACCGTAGAGCTCAGGATAGCCACCCCCGAAATAGAGCAGATCCGCATCAGGCAACCCGGCATCGCGCAATGGTGAAAACTTCACAATTTCAGCCCCGGCGGCTTCAAGCAGCTCCAGGTTGTCCTGATAGTAAAAACAAAAGGCCGCATCGTAGGCCACCGCGATACGGACCGGCTGCGGATGCTCGGCAGGCATCGTTATCGGCAGATCATCATCAAGAAATTCGCCCGCAGATCGGGCCAAGGTTTCCACCCGATCAAGATCAATCGTCTCTGCGGCGGATCGGGCCAGCCGCTCATAGAGGTCAGACTGACCTTGTTCGATGGCGGTCCTAAGACCGAGATGCCGGTCGGGGATCGTCACCGAAGAATCAGATCGGAGATACCCCATGACTGCCAGGTCTGTTTCCGCCTCCACCGCTTCGCGCAACAAACGGTAATGGCCTTCACTCTGAACTCGATTGAAGAGCACCCCGCGAACCTGTAAGGGAGGGTCGAACTTCGCATAACCAGATGCCATGGCCGCAGCCGAGCGTGCCATCGCACTGCCGTCGATGACGAGGAGAACGGGCGCATTCAGCTGCTTGGCGAGTTCGGCCGTGCTGCCCCGTTCATGGATCGACGAACTGCCGTCGAAGAGTCCCATCATGCCTTCGATGATGGACAGGTCCGCGTCGGTTGAAGCGCGCGAAAAGATCGCTCGATTGAGAGGTTCTCCCAGCATCCAGCCATCCAGGTTACGCGAGGGCCTTCCTGTCACCGCCTGGTGGTGGCCGGGATCGATGAAATCGGGGCCGATCTTGAAAGGTTGAACCACAAGGCCCCTGGCATTCAAGGCTGCCATGAGCGCCAAGGTGACGGTGGTTTTGCCCGCTCCGCTGTGGGTGCCGGCAATGACCAGGCGAGGATGTCGCATCAGTCGTTATCCCTCACGCTTTCCCGCCCAACGTGAATCGCAGGCCGCCGAAGATGGACCTGATCGGAGTACCGGCGCTGGCCACTTCTTCATATTTCTCATTGAACAGGTTCTCGGCCCGCAAATAGGCCTGCACCTGCTTCGTCACATCATAGGTGACGGCGAGTGACCAGACATCGAAGGCGGGCAGGCTTTGCTGGTTATCGGTCGTGTTGAAGCGCGTCCCGACGTAACGGCCGGTCAAGGTGATCCACAAGGGATCGATGGGCTGGTAGCTGATGATGGCGCTCCATTGGTCGGTCGGCCAGCGAGGAAGACGGCTTTGGTTGTCCAGATCGCGCGTGAGCGTATTGGTATATTGGGCCTGCAGAATGATGCTCTTCAAAAACGGCCTGTCGCTTGAATAGGTATAAGCGAGTCCGGCCTCCCATCCCTTCGTGGACGCATTCCCCAGTTGCTGCGGGCAGAAACCGAAGGTGCTGAACGATGCGCAAAAGGCCGGATCGAAGATGGTGACAATGAGATCCCGATAGCGGTTCCAAAAGAACCCTCCGGTGAACTTGAACTGTTTGGAGAAGAAATACTGATCGATTCCCGCATCCATGCTTTGGTTCTTTTCCGGCCCCAGATTGGGATTGCCGAAATTGGGAAAGAACAATTCGTTCATGCCGGGCGCCCGGAATCCGGTGGAATAGCCGGCACGAAGTTTCGTGTCGGTTTCCTTGTGGTAATATCCGGCGGTCAGTCGATAGGTCGTGGCATCACCGAATACGTTGTACCTGTCATGTCGTATGCCCGCGGTCGCAAAAACTCGATCCCAGAGATTGAATTGCGCTTGCGCGAACCCGGCGTTGGAACTCAGGATACTATTGACGAGCCCGCTGTCGTTCTCCCCCTGCTGTTCGCGAAATTGATAACCGGCGCTGAGCAAAAGGAGTTTGGTGACTTGAAAATTATGCTGCCACTCCAAACGATTGGAGAGGACGCGCGTTTCATTCGGAGAGCCGAACGGTGTACTGAATACACCGGTGACGAGATTGCGCTGCAGCGTTCCCGGCAGGAACAGCGATGCCTCCTGAGAGCGCGCGAGCGTCAACTTCTGAGACCACCAGCCGGTGATCGGCTGTTCATAACTGCCGCTGAACACGTATTCCTGACTCCGAAGCTTCGACCCGTACACATCGTTCGGAGCGACCGCCGACAGATTGTCGAGCTGCTTATCGGAATTCATCCAGCGCATGTTGAAGTCCAATCGCCCGTCATGCGGCAGATCCACGCCGATTCGACCGGATCCCTGCCAATTGCGATAGGAGTCGCGTTCAGTGGCGCCCCGCCGGTAATTCACCGCCGAAAAACTCGAGGTGTCCCAGCGGGAGAGCGAGAGACTGTAATCGATCGCACCATGCTTGCCTGATACGGTCCCGCCTTCGCGAAGGGACGCGAAAGACCCATACTCCATAAATCCGCCGGCGGCAAACGGTCCCTGCCCTCGCTTCGTCACGATATTGATGACGCCTCCCATGGCGTCGGATCCCCACAACATACTTTGCGCGCCGCGAAGTATCTCGATCCGCTCGATATTGTCGGTGGTCAAATTGGCGAAGTTATAACTGCCCAAGGTCGCGCTGTTGACGATGGCGCCGTCGATGAGCACCAGCGTCTGGCTCGAACTGCCGCCGCGAATTCTGGCATTGGCCTCCGTGCCTGGTCCGCCGTTGGAAAGGATCGCGACTCCCTGCGCCAACCGAAGGGCATCGACCACGGTTCTGATGTTTTGTTTCTTCATATCCTGTTCGGTGATGACTTCTACGGCGCTGGTCACCTGGCTCACCGGCAACGGGGTCTTGGTAGCAGTGACGACGACTTCCTCGGTTTGCACGACGGCATCGGGATCGTCCGGTTCTTCGGCCGACGCCATCCCCATCCCAACCGGTGGCGCCACGGCCGCCAGCACGAGCACACAACAGACGGACCACTCCGTGATAATACGCAGCATGCTGAAACTCCCTTTCGCTCGAAGGGCTCAGTCGCACATCCGTCAATTGGGTCTCCTGACTCGCGGCTCATCGCTTCCCCGCGCCTTCCCATGTGCCTCGGCACACAGTGGCGTGATGGCAGGGTCACTCCCCGCTTACAGTGGCGGCACCGTGATGGTTTTGCACCATCTTCCCCGACGCTGACGGCGTCTTTCTGATACTTCGTTCTCCAAATGGCTCGCGCCCCTTTCATTCACGCGGGAGGGCGGGGCACGAACCCATCCCGCAACCATCTAATTCTAGCGTTGAAGCGGCGCTAACTGTCTCGGCATCGTGATTCGCGGAAGCCCGGATTCAGGATGAGGGTCGATCAAGACATCGCAGCCGTACACTTCTCGCAGGATTTCGACAGACATCACGTCGGACGGAGTTCCCAAGGCGGAGACCTTGCCCTCCTTCAACATGGCGATTCTGTCGCAGTATTGACTCGCCAAATTCAAATCGTGCGAGACGATTATCACGGTCAAGCCCCGCTCATCCCGCAGCCGGCGCAAGAGTGAACAAATTTCGATCTGATGCTGCAAATCCAGAAACGCCGTCGGCTCATCCAGCAACATCGCTCGTGGCGATTGAGCCAAGGCGCGGGCAATCATGGTTCGCTGGCGTTCGCCACCGGAGAGGTCAGTGACCGCGCGCGGAGCGAGATGACTGATATCCATCGTGGCCATGGCGTGAGCCGCTACCTCGCAATCTTCCTGATCCTCCCACCCAAACCCCAGATTCCATCGCGTCCGATGCCGATGCGGAAATCGCCCCATCAAGACCGTCTCCGCCACGGTAAAGGGGAACATCTGCGTGGTTTCCTGCGGAACGAAGGCCACCGTCTGCGCCGTTTTCTCTTGGGAGAGATCCGCCAGACTTGTCCCGAATACCGCGATGCCGCCTTGCTGAGGAGCCGTCAGCTTGGCCAAGAGTTTTAGAAGTGATGTTTTCCCCGATCCATTGGGGCCGACGATGCCGAGGATTTCACCCGGTTCGACTTGAAGCGTGAGGTCATGAATAACCCACTGTGCCTCCTGCGCGCGAGGTCTGCCGTAACAGAAATGCAATCCCCGCACGTCAAAGGCAGGGACGAAGCTCCGGCCGGATGAGAACGCTGCATCAGGACTCAAGGCCTGTCCGCCTGGTCTATTCATGCCAGCCGATCCTTTCGCCACACGAGAAGATAGACGAAGAACGGACCCCCGGCTAACGCTGTGATGACCCCCACCGGGACTTCCGAGGGCACAAAGGCCGTTCGGGCAATCGTGTCGGCTCCCATTAGGAACATCCCCCCCACCAATGCCGAAGCAGGAAGGAGCAGCCGGTGGTCTGCCCCCACCACGAGGCGCACGGCGTGCGGAATGATCATGCCGATGAACCCGATCATGCCGCTGAACGACACGACCGCACCGGTCACCAGCGCAGACAAGAGAAAGATGAAGCGTTTGGTCCGTTCGGTGTCTATCCCTAATGACCGCGCCGGCTCTTCCCCCAGGGCCAGAATGTTGAGCACCCGAACCTGTTGGAACAGCAGTACAAGCCCGACGAGCAAATAGGCCGAGAGAGCGGCCAGCACCGGATAGGCCGGCGCCGTGAGAGAGCCCATGAGCCAGGCCATCATGCCGAAGGACCGATTCGGTTCCATGATGGAGGTGATGAACATGATCAGGGCGGAAAAGATCGCGTTGAGAATGACTCCAGCCAAGAGCACCGAATGTATCGGCAGTCGATCGTACGTAGATGCCATCCGGTAAATGACGAGCAAGGCCACCAGCCCGCCTAGAAATCCGCAGACCGGCAAAACCGATAGGGCAAGCACCGTGGTCCCAATCCCAAACAACACGGCTAAGGCGACGCCCAGTGCCGCGCCGCTCGAGACCCCGAGCACGTAAGGATCGGCCAGCGGATTTCTGAGCAAGGCTTGCAACGCAACGCCGACCGACGCGAGACAGCTTCCCACTAGGAATCCCAATAGGACCCGTGGAAGCCGCACTTGCAGAAGAATGACGCCGGCTGTGGCGGCTGTCTCGTGACTATCGGCTGAAGCCGAAAGCGCGGATACGAAGACTCGAGCAAGCTGGCCCAGCCCAATATATTGGGTCCCGAGTTGCAGACAGACCAGGACCAGCAGGAAGGCCGCGATCGAGAGGCCGCTCATGATGAGCCACCAGCGTGACGCGGTCAGCATCGCCCCTTGAAGGCGCTGACCAGGCCCGACGACAGGCATGGATCGTGAGGACAGGGATTGGGAGGCCAGAGAGGGAACGGGAACAGGCGACGGAGAATGGCCGGCAGAGGGCATCATGGTCGTACAGGCGCCGCATCGGAGGAGAAGGCTTCAGGATGGATCACCCTGGCAAGTTCTTTCAATCCCTCCATGACACGTGGACCGGGGCGGTTGAGAGCATAGGCGGAGACTTCACGCAGGCGATTCTGCTGTACGGCGGTCAGAGTGGTCCAGCGCCGCCATTCCTGCTGTTCTCTTCGGGGCACGGTCTCTACCGACCCTCTCGGAAAGATCAGGATTTCCGGATCCTCTTTCAACACGGTTTCCATCGTGAGGCGTGGATAGGGGGCCGATGCTGCGGCCGCGATATTGATGCCTCCGGCCAGCCCGATCATCTGGTGAATGTAACTGCCCGGGCCTACGGTGATCAGAGGCTGGCTATTGATGACATACAGCACCCGCCGGCGTGGCATCGTTTCAACCAGGCGACTGATCTCCGTCATCTGGGTCCGCATGGCTTGGGTCATGCCATGGGCGGTCGTCGAGCGATCGAAAATCCGTCCCAGCTGATGAATGTGCGAAAAGATATTTTCAAGCGAGGTGGCCTCGAGCAAGAAGACCGGGATCTTCAGTTCATCCAGCTTGGCGAGGACATTGGCCCGGTGAAACTCGCGCGGCGCAACAACCAGCTCCGGACGAAGGGCGACCAAAGATTCCAGATTCGGATTGGCGTAGCCGATCTTTGGCTTCCCGGCGGCGGCCGAAGGAAAATCACAAAATTCCGTCACCCCGACGATCTGTTCATCCAACCCCAGCGCGAACAGCATCTCCGTGATACTCGGCGCAAGGGATACGACACGCGTGGGAGCTTTGGCGACATAGAGTTTTCTTCCGGCATCATCGATAAACGTGCGCGGAGCAATATTCGCCATAAACGGCATGCCCGTGAGGATGCCCTGTTGACGCCGTTTCATCGCAGCCTGATCCTCGGGGAGATTTCCAAAAGCGATGGCAGAGCAGACCAGCAGCACATAACAGACGACTCCTGTGAATCCGGCTACGATCGGGCAGAAATGGGTGACGCGCAAATAAAAAATCCCCAGGGCCACCATGGAACCCTGAGGATTGCTCCCGCAATGTCATCCTCGCCTATTCCCCAGCCCACGAGGGAATAAAGGGTCTTCCTCGGGCAGGTCTTCTGGCTCATGGTTCATCCTACTCCCCGCGCCTTCCCATTCACCGAACGGTGAACAGTGGCGCCTGCGGGTTTCGTCCCCATTTACAGCGGCGGGACCGCGAGGGTTTTCCACCCTCTTCCCTTGACCCGAGGTGTATTGAAACGAGGCAACTTTAGGAGAGCAGGGTCGGCCTTGTCAAGTTGAAACTTGGCCCAACGATGCATAACTGCGATAGACGGGACCGGCAGGCAAAAAACCGATTTCGCGCAATGGAGCAGAGAACTATGTGCGATAGCGCAGCTTCAAGATGAGGATGGCCAGCGTCAGCAGCAGGGTAACGAGATTCGCCAAAATGATGGGAAGGGCCCCGAGCAACAGCCCGTAGATCAACCAAAGAAAGACTCCCGTCGTGAATGTCAGCAACATCCCCAGCGAGACGTCCTGAGCGGAGCGGGTACGCCAGGTCTGCTGAAGTTGAGGGATGAAGGCGATCGTCGTCAGGGCGCCTGCAAGCAATCCAATGAACGTCACATGATTCATGCGTGAAGCCTCGCATTGAAGATGGCGTCGGCAAGAGGTCCTGGTGAATGCGAATTCATGACCGCGGCTTGTTATGGCTCGCGGCGCTATGGTAGCATCCCATCCCATTGAAGGACCAGTCGTTGTACGACGCAGCAAAAGGAGTAGGGCCGTGGCATTTGCTTGTGACCTCTGCGGAAAAAAGCATCAATCAGGAAATAACGTCAGTCACGCCAACAACAAGACGAGACGCGTCTTCAATCCCAACCTGCAGCGAGTGAAAGCGCTGGTGAACGGTTCGGCCCTGCGCATACGCGTATGCACCCGTTGTCTCCGGTCCGGACTGGTCAAAAAAGCCGTCTGACCGTTCCGCATCAATCTCCCGTCTCGTCAACTCCCCGGCTCGGTCGGTGCCCAAGTTCAGCCTTCCCATGAACGCCTTCCTATAGAGTCTCAATCCCCACATACTCAAAGCCGGTCGCTCAGCTCTCCTGAGGGTCCGACGATCCAGGGGGCTTCCACTGGGCAGATACTTACCGTGGACAAGACCTGTCGTCGCGATCGGTGTACAATCCTGCCGAGCATATTTCGACGCCGATCATGGTCCAACCGGGAGGCACATGATGATGAGGAATTGGTCAATCGGCATCTTGGCCGTCGTGGTCACGGCCGCGGGATGCAGCCATTTTCAGAACAGACAAGCTCTGTACCTCGATTCGGTCAAAGGGCGGGCGACCCAAGCCGAGGTGCGACAGGAACTCGGTCCTCCCGACGCAACCCGGCAAGATGGGGACGGACAAACCATCTGGGTCTATGAAGTCCGGGAGCAACAGGCCGGTAACAGATTCGCAGCGCCAGGGATGTGGTGCGAGGAATATCTCCTCACCTTCGACGACAAAGCCGTCTTCCAGCGTTGGAGGCAGCTGTCGCATTTTCACGGCGGTGAACTGATGCCGAAGGACGTTGGAGGCAGCTGTCGCATTTTCACGGCGGTGAACTGATGCCGAAGGATTGTATGCCCAGGAATGAAGCAAGAAAATAGCATGACATGCCTGATCCCGGCGTAAACCAGCTTCCCGTTTGCGAGGTATGCTGCATGGTCTCTGCAGCATCCTGTTCAAGAATGTGCCTGACTCTGGAGAGTTCCAGGAACAATACATCGGTTTTGCCTCATTTCCAGGCTTGGCTTTATTTCGGCTCGTGGTACGGTCTTTGCTGAGTGCCAGAGCAAATGCCTGGAGGTCTCTCATCATGAAAAAACATTTCAAGAAACAGCTTGCCGCTATCTTAATTGTCAGTTTCATCGGCGCCATGTGGGTCTCGTTCGGCTCATCCACGCCGGCGGAC
>JAJFBJ010000214.1 GCA_020697375.1 Nitrospira sp.
CTGCCGCATGCGGGCGGCATCCATCAGCATTCGGCCCGCCCAACGGTAGACGTTGAACTCTTGCACGATGCCCCTCATGCTTCGCATCCGCGCCCGTTGTTCAGTCGGAGGCATCTTCAGCGCAAGATGCATGGCCGCCGCGCACTGATCGATATTGTATGGATTGACAACGAGCGCGTCGGGCAATTCGGTGGCCGCACCCGTGAATTGGCTCAAAATAAGGACGCCCTGCTCGTCGTCCCGGGCCGCCACGAATTCTTTCGCGACCAGATTCATCCCGTCGTGCAGGCTGCTGACGACGCATAAGTCGGCGCCACGATAATGCATCATGACGTCTCGCACGTCATGGTGCCGAATCAACAAGTGGATCGGCTGATACCCCTCGCGGCCGAAACGTTTATTGATGCGCTCGGCGAGATTCTCGACCTGCTGCCGGAACTGCGCGTATTCCTCTATCTTCGAACGGCTGGGGGCGGCGATCTGAACGAATGAAAACCGCCCGATCCACTCGGGCTCCAATTCCAACAACCGTTCCACCGCGAGAAACCGTTCCAGAATGCCCTTCGTGTAATCGAGACGTTCGATGCCCAAGCCCACCATATGATCGAGGGGCAGTTTAAAGATCTCCCTGACCCGCTTACGGCACTCAACAACCGATGGCTGTGAAGCGAGCATGCGGCCCGGCCATTCGATCGAGATGGGATAGGGGTTGACGGCCGTCAGTTTGCCCCCGTACGAAATCGTCGAGCTGTCCCAGTCGATCCTCGTCTCGAGGGACCGATCCACCGTATTGATGAAATTACTGCAATGGAAG
Organism: Nitrospira sp.; assembly: GCA_020697375.1. The sequence continues at coordinate 815 of JAJFBJ010000214.1, forward strand.
CGGGTATGGAATCCCAGGATGCTGCTGCCGAGCAGGCCTTCCAGAATTTCGACATACCAGGGACAAATCGCATACCGTTCCGGGTTGGGCCACGGAATGTGCCAAAACGTGATAATCGTCGCATGCGGCAAGTGGTCCCGCACGAGTTTGGGTACCAGAGCGAGGTGAAAATCCTGGATGAGTACGACCGGATTATCCGTCTTGGCCTCCTCCACTACTGCCAGCGCAAATCGTTCATTGATCGCCTGGTACTGTTGCCAATCAGACGATCGGAACACGGGGCGAACGTGGGCCAGATGACAGAGAGGCCAGATGCCTTCGTTCGCGAATCCATAGTAATACCCGGCTTCTTCTTCGGGTGTGATCCAGACCCTCCGGATATCGAACGAAGGCGCCTCGGGCGGCACGCGTACATGTGCGCGTGCATCGACGACGTCTCGATCAGCGTTGCCGTTTCCATGGGCGATCCACACCCCTGAACAGGCCCGCATGATCGGTTCCAGGGCAGTGACCACTCCGCTGGCCGGAACCTGGACTTCAATCGCCTCGTCTTTCCGATTGTGAATGTACGGCTGGCGGTTCGAGACAATGAGCACTTCGTCGCCAGCCAAATGGTCGTGAAGAGTGGACTTCAGGGTCGCGGGCTTCCAGCTCACCTGGCTTTCATCTCTCATGCGCTTGTCTGCCTCAAGATCATGGATGAGCGCACGGAGGTCTTTGGCGACCGGTTGCAACTCGGGGCCATGGTGTTTGTCTTTGATCAAGGCGATCAGGCCCTCGCCGCGGAGCATCGAGCGGACGCCGCTGACCCAGCCGCGCCAACTTAAGTGTGCGACCAGCACGGTGACCGAGGAGATCACCGCTCCAATGATGGCAAACAAGTAGAAGAGATACCACTTTGTGTCCGTGCTTCGGCGCTGTACCCAGCTCATGTCATGTACCAGCATCAAACGGCCAATCGGACCGGCGTTGCCTTCGATGCCGACTGCCGCCACGTGGACGGCTCCCCGAGGTAGCTGCAAGAGGGCCGTCTGGCCAGCACGGACCGTGTCATTCCCTTCGCAGGCGATAGCCTCCGGGTACGTCTGCGTCTTGTAGAGCATGCGGTTGCGGAGGTCGCAGAATCCGATGGCAAAAATTCGTTCGTCCTGGATGACGCGGTTGAAATAGGCGGGAAGCTTCGTCCTCGAATCTGATGCGAGCAGGTCGCCGAGCGGACCTTCGACCATGCGGCCGATCAGTTCGGCGCGTATTTCGACATCCCTCACGAACCATTTCAGCGTGAGGCTGTCCACCAATGGAATGACGGCATAGGCCAGGCCGGCCAGCACCAAGGCCAACGGCAGCAAGAATCGCAGGGACAAACGCATAGATCACCTCTCGTTTACTTCAGCGGCGAAATCCCTTATGGTTGGAGCATGTATCCCTACGCACTCATCGGTAATTGTCATACCTCAGCCCTCATCAATGCAACCGGAAGTATCGAATGGATGTGCCTCCCCCGGCCCGACAGTCCCCCGGTCTTCGGGAGGCTTCTGGACCCGGACGGCGGCCATTTCTCCATTACGAGTTCGCTTTCAACGTCACCGGAACCGACCACCAGCCAATCCTATCTATCCAATACGAACATTTTGACCACAACCGTCAAGCTTTCGAACGGCGATTCGTTCCGGATGACGGATTTCTGTCCTCGATTCGAGCAGTACGGGCGCATGTACCGCCCTGCTGCGCTTTTTCGGCTTGTCGAGCCTTTGCAAGGCACACCGGCCATTCGGGTCAGCTGCCGTCCCGTGTGCGGATGGGAAAAAACCGCCGCACCGCCTGTCCGCGGCAGCAATCATCTACGCTACGACATCCGTGGTGAGACCCTGCGTCTCCTGACGAATATGCCCTTGACCTATCTCTGCGAAGAAACGCCTGTGGCCTTGACTCGAAAATTTTACTTCGGCCTGACCTGGGGGCTGGGCATCGAAGACGACCTCATTAAAGTGACGCACGACTTTCTCGAACAAACCATCCGCTATTGGCGGCTGTGGGTCAAGCATTGTTCCGTCCCGCTACTGCATCAGCAAGAAGTGATCCGCTCCGCCCTGGCACTGAAGCTGCACTGCTACGAAGATACCGGGGCCATTTTGGCGGCCATGACGACCAGCCTGCCCGAACAGGTGGGCGGCCAGCGGAACTGGGATTATCGCTATTGCTGGCTGCGTGACGCCTACTTCACGCTCACGGCCTTCAACAACCTGGGTCACTTCGAGGAAATGGAATCCTTCCTCAACTTCCTCTTAAACATCGCCCTCACTCATGAGCAGTCGCGTGACCGCCTCCGGCCGGTGTATACGCTCAGCCAGGGGCTCCCGCTTCCGGAAATCGAGCATTCGAATTGGATCGGCTACCAGGGCAGCGCCCCGGTCCGCAGCCATAATCTGGCGGCCGACCAGGTCCAAAATGATGCCTACGGTGAGATGATTCTTACCTTCACGCCGATTTTCTTCGACGAACGATTCGTCGATCTCCGCACGCGGGATCTCGACGGCCTTCTGACTCATCTGGCGCAACTCTGCGCCAGGAGCATCGGGCGGCAGGACGCGGGCCTCTGGGAAATCCGAGGCGGGTGGCAAGAGCATTCCTTCACGAATCTCTTGTGCTGGGCCGGATTGGAACGGTTGGAACGCATCAAACGTGCCGGATTCCTCAATTCGATTACACTCGATTTGACCGCCGAGCGCGAACGTGCCTCCAGAGCCCTGCTTCGTGCCGTACGGGACGGCGCCGTCCGCAATGGGCCAGACGATGCGACGCACGATGCGGCGCTGTCGCAGCTGGCCATCCTTGGATATCCCGACCGGGCACTGTGTGATTCCACGGTTGGGCACATCGTACGGGAGCT
>JAJFBJ010000089.1 GCA_020697375.1 Nitrospira sp.
AGGCGGACCTGCTGACGGGGATTGTCGGAGAGTTCCCAACGTTACAGGGCATCATGGGTGGCGAGTACGCCAGACACGATGGCGAGTCACCGGTTGTCAGCGCGGCGATCCGCGAACAGTACATGCCTCGAGCCATGGAAGGGGAGTTGCCTGAGTCGCTGGCCGGAAAAGTCTTGTCGCTTGCCGACCGGTTGGACAGCATCGCCGGCTTTTTTCTCGTCGGTTTGGTCCCGAGCGGATCAGAAGATCCCTTCGCTCTCAGGCGCCACGCCACGGCCATCGTGCGGATTCTGATCGAAAGCCGACTGCGGCTGAATCTCGCGCAGGCGGTGCGGCGGGCGCAGGAGGTGTTGAGCGAACAGCAAGTCATGGCCGCGCCACAGACGGCCAAGGGCGGGGCGCCCGATGTCATTGGATTTCTTTTCGAGCGCGTACGTTTTTACGGCAAGAGCGCACAACAGTTGCGAGAGGATGTCATGGAGGCCGTCCTGAAATCGGCCGATTGCCATGCCATCGACATCGTGGATCTTTTCGACAAGATGAAGGCGCTGCAGCAGATCACCACGCGGGCGGAGTTCGATCCGTTGATCGTCGGATTCAAACGCGCGCACCGGCTGACCGAGAAAGAACAGTGGGATCGCAAGCCGGTCGAGGCTGGTCTGTTCCAGGAGGCCGCCGAGTCCGCGTTGCATCAGATGGTCCAGAGCAGTCACCAGGACTATGCCGCAGCGATGGCCGCCGGGAACTATGGGCAGGCGCTCAATGTGCTCGTTCGAATGAAGGGGCCGATCGACGATTTTTTCAACGCCGTGATGGTGAATGCCGAGGATCAGGCGGTGCGCGGGAACCGCCTGTCGCTCCTGAAAGAGGTCGATGATTTGTTTGCGTCGTTCGCTGATTTCTCTCAGATTGTGGTACAAGGGATCTAGCGAATGGTGACCCTTTGGACTCCACTTCAGCGAGCTTCCCTCAGCAGCCGTTGGCCAATGCCGAGGCTGAGCTAAGGGCGAAAAAAGTCCGGCGCTTTGCATCCGGCATCAGCGTCGTCATGATGGTGGTCTGCAACGCGGTGTTTCTCTTCGGCATCTGGGTGACCGGCGTCAACTTCGAACGCCTGGTGCGGACACCGGATATCTATGATCCCGCACAAGACATCTGTTTGCGATTGGCCTACCAGCAAGTCCCTGGCACGAACGACCCGGTGCAGTTCTGCTCGGAATGGCTCAATCTGGCCGATTCGACCGGGAAGACGCATACGTTTCAGAAAGAGACACAGATCAAAAAGAGCGCAGATGGCAAGTTCTATTTCGATTATGAACCATTCGTGGACTACCGGCTTTTTGCGGTCGGCGCATTCGTGGTGGCGATCATCGTGGGCGGCATTCGTGTCACCAGGCACGTCGTAAACCGTTATCGCATGCGGTTGGAAGCCGCCGCCCGCCGTTCGGTCCCGACTCATTGACCTCATAGCAGAAGGAGAGCGTCGCGTGGCCAAGAAATACGTCTATTACTTTGGAGATGGCAAAGCCGAAGGTGCCGGCAACATGAAGGAACTGCTTGGCGGCAAGGGCGCCGGCCTGGCTGAGATGACGAATCTCAAGGTGTCCGTTCCCGCGGGCTTTACGATCTCGACCGAAGCCTGTGTCGAATACTACAAGCGCGGCAAGACCTATCCTCCCGGCATGATGGACGAAGCGTTGCAAGCCCTCAAACGCATCGAGCGGTCGATGAAGGCCGGCTTCGGCGATCCGGACAATCCCTTGCTGGTATCGGTTCGATCGGGCGCCAGAGCCTCCATGCCCGGCATGATGGATACCGTGCTGAACGTCGGGCTGACGACCAAGACCGTGCACGGGCTGGCCCTCAGGACCAAGAACGAACGGTTTGCGCAGGATAGCTACCGGCGCTTCATCGGCATGTTCGGCAGCATCGTGATGGGGGTCAACCGCGAGCATTTCGAGGACATCCTCAAACACAAGAAGCAGGATCTTGGGGTGACGCAGGATACGCACCTGGATGCCAAGGCGCTCAAGGAACTCGTCGTCCGTTTCAAGGAGCTCGTGAAGGAGGAAACGAAACGGGATTTTCCCGACGATCCTCTCGAACAGTTACGCATGGCGATCAATGCGGTGTTTTCCTCCTGGTACGGTGCGCGCGCCGTGACGTACCGGCGGCTTTACGATATCCCGGAAACCTGGGGCACGGCTGTGAACGTGGTCGCCATGGTCTTCGGGAACATGGGAGAGACCAGCGGCACAGGCGTCGCCTTCACGCGTGATCCCGCCACCGGACAACGGATCTTCTTCGGCGAATGTTTGACGAACGCTCAGGGGGAGGATGTCGTCGCCGGCATCCGGACGCCGCTTCCCGTGAACCAGCTCGAGAAGTACATGCCGCAGGCCTACAAGGACCTCGAAACGACCTACAAAAAGCTCGAACGCCATTACCGCGACATGCTCGACCTGGAGTTCACCATCCAGGAAGGCAAGCTGTATATGCTTCAAACGCGGGTCGGAAAACGCACCGGCGTGGCAGCCGTCCGGATTGCGGTGGACATGGTGAAGGAAGGCCTCATTTCCCGAAAGGAGGCGCTCCAGCGCATCGGGCCGGACCAGCTCTCACAGTATCTCTATCCCATTTTCGATGCCAAGGAGGAATCGCATTGCACGGCGCTCGGAAAAGGCCTTCCGGCAGGTCCAGGCGCCGCCGCGGGAAAAATCGCGTTGACGGCCGACCGTGCGGTCGATATGAAGGCCGCAGGCAATCGGGTCGTCCTCGTGCGGCAGGAAACCAGCCCGGATGACATACATGGCATGAATGCCGCCTTGGGATTTCTCACCGCGCGCGGCGGCATGACCTCGCATGCGGCGGTGGTCGCCCGGCAGATGGGCAAGGTCTGCGTGGCCGGATGCGAGGCCATCGAGGTGCTCGATAATCAGACCGTGCGGATCGGGACCCAGACCTTTCGCGAAGGCGATTATCTGTCGGTCAATGGCTCCACCGGCAATGTCTACGGCGGCGACATTCCCGTCGTGGAGTCCGAAGTCATTCAGGTGCTGCAGGGAAAAATGGAACCCTCCGAATCCGAGAAATACCAATTGTTCGAGACCGTCTTGAAGTGGGCAGACGGGGTGCGCCGGTTGAAAGTCCGGGCGAACGCGGACGTGCCGGATCAGGCCCGGATCGCGCGGATGTTCGGCGCCGAAGGGATCGGCCTGTGCAGGACGGAACATATGTTCTTCGCGGAAGACCGGATCCAGATCATGCAGAAGATGATTCTGGCGCGCAAACGTGAAGAACGCGAAAAGTATCTCGATCAGTTACTGCCGCTGCAGAAGCAGGACTTCATCGGGCTCTATCGCGAGATGAAAGGCTATCCCGTCACGATTCGCCTGCTCGATCCGCCGTTGCACGAGTTCCTGCCCAAGCGCGAAGAGCTGATGGTCGAAATCGCTCAACTTGAACTGACCAGCGGGGCGCCGTCGGTGCTCGAAGAAAAGAAGCGGCTGCTGACCAGGGTGGAGGAATTGCACGAATTCAATCCCATGCTGGGCTTGCGCGGCTGCCGGTTGGGTATCACGATGCCGGAGATCACGCGTATGCAGGCGCGCGCCATCATCGAAGCGGCCTGTGAACTGGCGAAGGAAGGCACGAAAATCGTCCCTGAGATCATGATCCCGCTGGTCGGAATGGTGTCGGAAATGAAAGCCCAGAAGGATCTTATTCGAGAGGTTGCGACCGACACGATGAAGCGGTACAACGTGAAGCTTTCCTATCTGATCGGCACCATGATCGAGCTTCCGCGCGCTGCCGTGACCGCCGATCGGATCGCCGAGGAGGCCGAGTTCTTCTCTTTCGGAACGAACGATCTCACCCAGACGACGTTCGGATTTTCGCGCGACGACGCGGCGAAGTTCATCGACTTCTATAAGACGGCCAACATACTCGACAGCGACCCGTTTGCCGTGCTCGACCGGGAAGGCGTCGGGTCGCTCATGCGCACCGCCATCACCGGTGGACGCAAGACCCGCCCCACGATCAAGCTGGGTATCTGCGGCGAGCATGGCGGGGACCCCAGTTCCGTGGAGTTTTGCCATATTCTTGGGCTCGATTATGTGAGCTGCTCGCCCTATCGGGTGGGCATTGCGCGATTGGCCGCTGCACAGGCGGCCCTGGCCCAAGCGGAGTCGGAGAAAGTCAAGCCGGCGAAAGCCAAGCCGGCCAAAAAACCTGTGACGCACGCATCCGCGAAATCGAAGCGCAGCAGCAAGCGTCTCACCCGCCGTCCCAAGCGTACGAAACGGTGAAGTCGTCCGCACGCGATCTGGAATACATGACCCTTGCCCTCCGGCTCGCCGCAAAGGGCCGGGGACTCACCAGTCCCAATCCCATGGTCGGCGCCTTAGTGGTGACTCGGGGCCGGATCGTCGGGCAGGGGGCCCACCGCAAAGCCGGCGGTCCGCATGCCGAGGTGATCGCCCTGAGCCAGGCCGGCTCCCGGGCAAGAAGCGGCACGCTCTACGTGACCCTCGAACCCTGTAGCCATCTCAAAAAGCGCACCCCGCCTTGCGTCCCGCTTATCGTCAGATCCGGTATCCGTCGTGTCGTCATGGCAATGGTCGATCCCAATCCAAAGGTAAAAGGACGCGGCCTCGCACGGCTGAAGCAGGCAGGCATAGAGGTAGAGGTCGGCTGCGGCGAGGCGGAGGCTGCGCAGCTGAATGAAGCCTACGTACATTGGGTGAAAACCGGCCGCCCTTTTACGATCCTGAAGGCCGGGATGACGCTGGATGGGAAGATTGCCACGGCGAGGGGCGAATCCAAATGGATCACCGGTGAGGCAGCCCGGATGCATGCCCATCGATTACGTTCCGCCGCCGATGCGATTTTAATCGGCATCGGCACAGTCTTGCGGGACGATCCCACGCTCACCGCCAGACTCTCAGACGACCCGCTTCGGCTTGCTGCCAGGCAGCCGCTCCGCATCGTGCTGGATAGCCGATTGCGCGTTCCCCTCAAGGCTGCGGTGCTTCAAGATCAACAGACCGCGCATACCGTAATCGTCACGACGGCGGCGGCCTCCGCCCGTAAAACCGACTTTCTGAAACGCCGGGGTATCGATGTGTTGATTCAGCCGATGGCCGGCGGGCACGTTGACTTGACGCTGTTGTGGGCGAGGCTCGGCCGGTTGGGTGTGACCAATCTGCTGGTCGAAGGCGGAAGCGACCTGAATGCGGCGGTACTCAGCCGACGGCTCGCTCAGCGGCTCATGTGTTACGTCGCACCGCTTCTCCTCGGAGGGCAGGATGCCAAGAGCCTCTTAGGCGGCCGGTCGCCGCGCCGCCTTCGGGATGCCGTTCCTCTCAAGAATCTCCGCACTGAGCCGGTGGGGCGTGATATGCTGATCCAGGCTGACATCTAGCCGGATGGTGAAAAGACCCCCAGCTTTGTTCTCGCATCGCTCAGAGGCTCAACGTACGGCCATGGGAAAAGAGCCTGTCTCGACAGGCTCAGGGTGCGAGAATGCCTACGCATCGCCTCTTCGCTCGCTGCGGCCGCGCGCTGGACAAAGCGCGTCTTGGCGCGCCGGGGTTGGGCGGGTAAGAAGGGAGCCTTTTTGACCATCCTGGCTCTCCCTGTCGTCTTCGATTTCGCACCATCGATAAGGCGGCGAAGAGTTTTCAACAGCTTGCTAGATCATTAGGAGCGTCGTGCGATTTCTCTCCGGACTTGTGTCCAGGCCTCCCCGTCGTGGCCAATCCCTGCTCATGTTTCCAATCATTCTATGGACGATTCTCTCCACCTTGCCCATCCAGGCCGAGGAGGAGTCGTCCTCGCCGGACTTGGCCGCGCAGGTCTGGCAATACATCACGACAGAAGATGGTGAGCAGGCGCGCATGTTGCTGGCAGCGATCCAGGAACGGCCGGAGGCGACGGTGCAGAGCCTGCAGAATCTGCTGAAAAAAGGCCGGCCCCATAGTCTTCAACCGGTCGGTCTGCTGCCGAATGAGCAGATCGTCGTGCGAAACCAGACCTATCGATACAGCCTCTCCGTTCCTCAAAGTTATGAACCGATCAAGGATTATGCGCTCGTCGTCTGTCTACATGGCGTGGGGTTTACGGGCGAAGCCTATTTGGACCGCTGGAAGGCACGGTTGGGCGAAGGGTACATTCTCGTCTGTCCGACCTATCCCGCCGGCGCCTGGTACACGAGACGCGCGGAAGATCTGGTGCTGGCGACGGTGCAAGTTATGCAACAGCGCTATCGAATCGATCCGAACCGGATTTTCCTCACCGGCATGTCGAACGGCGGTATCGGCGCCTGGTTGATCGGCATGCACCATGCGCCGTTGTTCGCGGGTCTCGCACCGATGGCGAGCGGGATCGACGATGTGCTGTTTCCATTTTTGGAAAATCTCCGCGCGACGCCGGTGTACATCATTCACGGGTCGCACGATCAAGTGATGCCGGTGGAACTGAGCCGCAAACTCGCCGGTGAGCTGAAGAACCTGGAATATCCCTTCGTCTATCGGGAGCATGATCGCACTCATGCGATGGCCGGCGGCCACTTCTTCCCGCGCGAGGAGCTGCCCGATCTGGTGAAGTGGTTCGATAGTCAGCGACGCCCCGCTGCCCCCAAGGAGCTGACGGTAGTGCGCGACGCCAGCCATTTGCTGCCATTTGGCTGGATACGGATCGATGCGACGGACCTGATCGCGTCCTTTTCAGAGGAATTGATCGACAAGCGCGACGACAGCATCCGGCAGCGCAGCTATGCCAGATTAACAGCCCGGATCACGGGCCCGAACCGTATCGACGTGCAGACCGACCATGTCCGACGATACACGCTGTTCTTCAAGGAGGATCTCGTCGATCTCTCGCAGCCGGTCATCATCACCACCAACGGGCAGACGTCTTTCGACGGGGCCGTCACTCCGCAGATCGAGACGCTGTTGCGGCAAGCACGGCTCAGACGAGACCTTGGGCAACTCTTTCCCGTTCACCTCACGCTCTCCGTGCCGCAACAACCTTCATGAACGGGCGTCGGCTGGTCCTGCGACGTTCCGATATGATCGCGCTGGCCATGCTGGTCGGATTGGTCTTGCTGTTGCTTGCGGGGCCGGCCGAATCGGACAACTGTGTCCTTCCTTCGCGCCATGCCGGGGTCACATTTCCTCTGGATCAAGTGGAATCCGCCTGGGCCTGCCGGCTCCAACCGATCGTCAACCGCTATACGACGGCCAATAAAATAGGACCGATCCGCACACCGTTACCGGAGGCGGTGTATCTGTATCTCCTGGATCATCCCGTCATGGCAGCCGCGCTGGTGAATCGCCTCGACTTCGGACTGTACAAGGCTGAGCAGCGGGAAGAACAGGAGTTTTGGATCACCGACGGTGAAGGTACCGAAGGCCTGGTCCATCCCGTTTATCAGGACCGCAGTGCGCGGATCTATTATGTGGAGGGAAGCCATGACGGGAGACTCTTGCCTCGGGTGACGGGCAAGGCAGTGGTCTTGCTGAGCCTTCGCCCCCTGAAGGACAGCCATGGCATCGAATCGATCGACGGCACACTGGTTGCCTATCTGCGGCTCGACAATCGGCTCTTGTCCGGCATTCTTTCGCTGCTTCGTCCGCTGATCGGCGCCGTCATACAGCGTCAGGTCGCCAAAGCCTTCGACGCTGCCGCTCGCTTGGCCTATGCCATGCGGGAGCATCCGGAGCAAGTTCTGTTTGAGGCGACGGATCCACCGGCCTTGCCGGACGACGAGGTGGCCTTCTTGAGAGAAGCGATCGCAAACCTGCGTACAGCAGGGAAGTGATCCCGACGAAATCTTAGTGAGACATTCATGACCACCTCCCGAAGTTTTTTCTACCTCTGCACGCTCGGTGTCTTTTGTTTCATCAGCTACAACCTGGTCCGCATGCCGGTGCTGTCGCTTTTCGCAGAATCCCTGGGCGCGGGGCCGGAACGAATCGGATTGATCGTGTCGGTTTCGACGATCACCGGGGTGCTCCTGAAACTGCCGTCGGGAGCCCTCTCCGATATCTACGGCAGAAAAATGCTGTTGCGCATCGGAGTCGTGGCGTTCGGACTGCCGCCGTTCATCTATCCCTTCGTGTCCGACCTCGACACCTTGACCGGACTGCGGTTCGTCCATGGCCTGGCCACCGCCATTTTCGCGCCGAGCGCCCTGGCGACCGTGGCAGATCTATATAAAGAACGTCGTGGAGCGGCGCTTGGAACGTACACGGCCTGCACTCAGTCGGGTTCCCTGCTGGGCCCCTTTCTGGGCGGCTGGCTGGTGTATCAGTCGGGCTTTCCCGCCGCATTTGTGACCGCGGGCGTATTCGGCTGCATCGCGATCGTCATTTTTTTCAGCCTCCACCTGGAGGAGCCGCCTCCGCGCTTGCGCGAGAAGGGGCTGGCGCCGGTCCTTGCTGAAATGGGGAAAGGCTTTCTCGCCGTCGCGCGAAACCGGCGGGTGCTGATTACCAGTTCCACGGATGCGGCCAAGATGATCGCCAACGGAGCGCTGATGGCATTCTTGCCGCTGTACGGCCTTTCGGTGGGACTCAACGCGGGGGAAGTCGGTTTGCTGTTCAGCGTGCAGGCCGTGACCTCCTTTTTATCCAAACCGATCATGGGTCGGGTGTCGGATCGGGTAGGGAGGCAGCCGTTGATTCTGATCGGACTGCTGATTTGCGCGGCGACCTTCATCAGCATCGCCCATGTCGGCTCATTCATCCTGCTGTTGCTGCTCTCATCCGGATTCGGTTTCGGAGAGGCAGTGGTATCTTCATCGTCCGCCGCGCTGGTAGCCGACAGTTCCGAATTCAAACGGCTGGGCGCCGGGATGGGCATGCAGGGCATGGTGATGGACATCGGCCATGCCAGCGGCCCGCTTCTGGCCGGTCTGCTGATCGCGCGTGTCAGCTATCAGGGCGCGTTCGCCGTCATTGCCGGCATCCAATTACTTGCCGCCGTCCTGTTCTGGATTACGATGAGGACAAGCGCGCGGTAGTGTTATAATGCCGCCGAAATTCTTTCAGTAGGAGTCGGCCAACGATGTACTCACAGTTTGATACCCCCAGTATCGTCATTGGAATTCTGGCAGCAATCGGGGTGGTCGTCCTGGTCGCCTGTTTCGTCTGGGTGGTTCGCCAAGTCTTTCACAAGGAAGAGTAGCAGCATGGGCATCGACATTCTGGAGGTTCTTCAGCGCGCCATTACGACTGTCGGCACAATCGGGCTGCTGGGTTTTTGTCTATACCTGTTTGTCATTCGCAAGGGAGCCTGATCCATGTTCAGCGGCATCGTCGAAGAAATAGGCGCAGTGTCATGCTTGAACAAGGGCTTGGGGGGCACGCGGCTCACCATCATGGCTTCGACGATCATGGGCGACCTGGCCATCGGCGCCAGCGTCAGCGTGAACGGCGCCTGCCTGACGGTGGTCGCGCAGGCCGACCAAGATTTCTCGGTCGATGTCTCACCGGAAACGCTTCACATCACCACCCTCGGCAGCCTTATATCCGGTTCGCCCGTCAATTTGGAACGGGCCATGAAATTGAATGAGCGCATCGGCGGCCACATGGTATCCGGACATGTCGATGGAATCGGCTCCATCCGCAGGCGGCATCCGGACGGCAATGCGGTGATCCTGGAGTTCGAGGCGCCGCAAGACATTCTGCGCTACTGCGTCGCGAAGGGATCGGTCACGGTAGACGGGATCAGCTTGACGATCAACGAAGTCACCGAACGGTCGTTTACGGTTTCGATCATTCCCCACACGGCGAAGGTCACCACGCTCGGACTGAAACAGGTCGGCGACCTGGTGAATCTGGAATCGGACCTGATCGGCAAGTACGTCGAGCGACTCCTGCAGGAACGCGGCATTCTCCCGCCCAAACCAGCCCCGGTCATCGATAAGGATTATTTGAAGAAGCGGGGATTGATATAGCGGGATGCTGAAAAAGTCCGCCAGCGGCGTTCTCGCCTCGTTCAGAGGCTCACCGTACGGCACGAGTACGATTCGCCTCTTCGCTCGCTGCGGCCTTGCTGGACGGCCTTTTTGAGCATCCCGTGTGTCCCTCCAAGGGGCCAAGGCACTGAAAGATCTGAAGATCCCTCCCGGAAATCGGCTGGAAGCTTTGAAAGGGAATCGGAAGGGGCAATACAGTATTCGCATCAATGATCCGTGGGGGATATGCTTCGTCTGGACCGAGGGGGATGCCTACGAAGTTGAAATCGTGGATTATCATTGAGGCACTGCATGGCACACAAAAAGTTGCTTGACCCAAACTATATTGGAGAGATTTTACGCGAAGAATTCATGCGACCCATGGGCGTCAGCATCAATCAGCTTGCGCGCAAGACCGTGGTTCCACCTGACCGGATCAGCGCCATCGTGAATGGAAAGCGCGCCATTACCGCTGACACGGCCCTTCGCCTGGCCAAATACTTTGGCACATCTTCCGAACTCTGGCTTGGACTTCAGACTGAATACGATCTCAGAGTCGCCAACGCACGATCGGACCGGAAATCGTGTTCAGCAGCACCTGGCCTGACGGAAGAGCCGGGCATTGATTATCCGCAGCCTACGCGGATCCGCCTAATCATTGTTAAGTTTAAAGCATGTCGCCGCCGACTGACCAAACTTTCCGACATGTTCCGTCACAGGATTGGCCGCTTGGTCCAATTGCCGATGCATCCCGCTCAAAAAATCTCGCTCATGGGCCATGCTTTGCCGAAATCGTCAGTCTGCTCGTTCGCTCCATCAAGAGCGTTACGTTCACCCGTCAGCGATGTAAACAAAGCCATATTCACTATCGCCTGGTCGCAACTATCGAGTGCTCTTCCCCTACGCCAGTCGATATGTTCCACAGCTCATCTTCTGGGTTAGGGCACAGTACTTCTTGTCCCCAAGTCTCGGGGATCTAGCAAACGAGCATGCTGCAAGAGAGATCGGTCAATGGCTGTGTTTAAGTCTTACCTCAATCTCCAGGCGAAACTTGCCTTTTCCTTGGGCAAAGACATCAATCCAAGATCCTGCTGCAAAGGTCTGGATTTATCAAGGTCGTTGGCTGCGATCTCCAAGTCCGGACGATAAACTGCTAAATATTGATCGTTGGCGCGTTAGCCGAGCATCAGACCAAAAATCGAGAGAAGGGCTAGATACTCTCAGCTTGCTCCCGATTCCGAGAACCGAATAGATTTCAAAGGCGGGTTCGTGTCGTTGAGTGGACAATCGTTTGGCACTCTTAAGCCAGACAGGGCACTGCATATTTTTCAGAACGGGTTCACGTAATGCAGCAACCTAACAATTCATTCAAGCCGAAGCCGCTTCGCGGCTCGGCTTAATTCAGGCGTTAGAGAGGAAGAAAACATGGACATTCTGAATTTCAGCGGTGCCTGCAACTAATTCTTGGCGGGGGGGCAGTAGGTAAGGTAGGACGAAGGGATGCCATCACGATAGTACCGGGTAACATTGCGTGCGAGGTCTTCTTACTGCTCCATAGTCCATATGTTCCAGGCTGGTCTGCTGAAGTGGGGATCAGAGCTGTTTTGGGCTCCGACCGTTGCTGAGCCAAAGCGGCTCGGCCAAGTCGGGTGGCGAGGACTATTCGACGTTCCGTTCGAGCGCTGCTCGGAACGGAACGAGTTCCGCAGCCAAGTGAAGGCAAAGCGTACGGCGGACCAAACGGCTCTGGTTTATAGCGAGGCAGCTAGCCCGAACTACTTCACCACGAATACCTTCGAATCCTCGCCGGAGGCAGTCGTCACCGTCATCATGGAAAGGCCCTTACGGCTGCCGCTTGGTACGGTGGTAGTGATCTTGCTGTCGGTTTCGAATCTGAACGTGGCGGGATGGCCGGGACCGAAGGACAGGGATCGCAAGCATTCGGCGGGACCAAAGCCGCGGCCCATGATGGTGACCTTGTCCCCGGCCTTACCTTCATCCGGTTGTACCGCTTCGATCTTCGGCGCTTCGCCGAAGCAGGCTAATGACTTATCCGCCGTTTCAGCGGAAGAATATCTTGGCGCCGGACTTGAGGCTTTGGGGGCAGAGGCGTTGGCCTTCTGGCCGCCGCCCTTCGGCGCGGCTCTCTTCTCAGGCGCTTTTGTTGCGGGCGCCTTCTTTTTCACTGGAGGCACTTTGTCGGCCGGCATTGACCCGGCTTGTTCCGTCGGTTTCTTGGATGGCTCCGCCGCGTTCACGTAAGGGACTGTGCTCAGCCACATCAGCCCAACTGCGGTCGATAACATGATACCCAGCTTCGTTTTTTGCTTCTGCATGACCGGCCTCCACGCACAGAGTAAAAGATTGCATCGCAACTGATCAGCAGCTGTCTCAATCTTCGATGGTCGAAATATCGCCCACGTCCTGTCCCAGTTCCTTGGCCTTGAGCACTCGCCGCATGATCTTGCCGGAGCGCGTTTTCGGCAACGACGGCACGATATCGATTTCCTGCGGGACGGCAATCTTTCCCAACTCCTTCAAGACCTGATCTTTCAGCGATTGCATCAGTTCCTTCGAGTCCTGATAGCCCTCCTTCAAAATGACGAAGGCCTTGATCGCCTCGCCGGCCGTCCGATGCGGCTTGCCGATCACCGCGGCTTCGGCCACGGCTTCATGGCTCACGAGCGCGCTTTCGACTTCCGCCGTTCCGATTCGGTTACCGGCCACTTTGATGACGTCGTCAGCGCGGCCCATGAACCACATGTAGCCGTCCTGATCTTTCCGGCACACGTCGCCCGCCGTGTAGCAGTTCGGAATGGTATTCCAATACACCTTGTAGCGATCGGGATCCTTATAGATGGTCCGCATCATCGAGGGCCAAGGTTTTTTGATGACGGCAAAGCCGCCGGCATTGCCTCCGAGGCTCCTGCCTTCTCTATCCACCCCATCGGCTTCAATGCCGAGAAACGGTCTGGCGGCGGAGCCTGGTTTGAGCGGTACCGAAGGCAGGGGAGTCACCAGAATGGAACCGGTTTCCGTCTGCCACCAGGTATCCATGATTGGTTTGTCGCTGCCCGTGACGCGATAGAACCATTCCCAGGCTTCCGGGTTGATCGGTTCTCCGACGCTGCCGAGAATGCGCAACGTGGAAAGATCGTATTTCCTTGGCCAGTCTTCGCCGTATTTCATCAGCAACCGGATGGCCGTCGGGGTCGTGTAGAAAATCGAGACGCCGTACCGTTCGATCAAATCCCACCAGCGGCCGGGGTTGGGATAGTCCGGCTTGCCCTCGGCCATGAGAATCGTCGCGCCGTTCAACAGCG
>JAJFBJ010000015.1 GCA_020697375.1 Nitrospira sp.
CATCAACCCCGGTCCCGCCTCGGCTTCGATTTCAATGTGCACCAGGACAAACCATTCTTCGTCCAAACCCGCGAGAAAATTTTGCAAGAGCACGATATTTCCCAGTTCGATGGGCTTTTGCGGATCGAGTCGACGCCAGTTGTGCAGCGCATAAGAGGCATAGGAAAGGACCGGAGGCCGGCCAAGCTGTTGCGCAACGCTATACCATGGCAAGGCTAAACTTTCAGGCAGGCGAGGCGCGGGACGGTCGGGATCTTCCCACACAAAGGCATGCCCGGCGAAAGACAGCACGCGCATCGCGCCACGAAACGCATCGAACCCCCAGTCATCGGGGATAGTCCCCATCAGTTCCTTACGGTCCCGAATGACATGCCTCAATTGCCGAGCGGTGAGAAGTTTAGGAAGATCCGTTCCAATCCGATTGAGGATGGGCTCTTCGGGCACCTGCTCAAGGGGGTCCGTAGCCGGAAGAAACCCGCGTTCAGCCGAGATATCGAATGTCGAAAGTGACAGCGGCGAGGAGGGTTGGTACCTGGTCGTCATGGCATCTTCCCCGTGAGTCGATGGCACAGATATTTTACTGTACCATAGTGATCGCTACCGGGCACATCCTGCGCCTGACTCATGCGATGTCGGCAGGGCCGAGCGACAGCTGCGGCCTAAACCTGAATCGGCATTGTGTGGAATGTGGGGATGGCCGGGTTAGCCTGCTAGACGTTGAAGCGGAAGTAGACAACATCCGCTTCTTTGATGACATACTCTTTGCCTTCGAGGCGGAACAGGCCCTTTTCCTTCACCTTCGCCTCCGACCCGCAAGCCAGCAAATCGTTGTAGTGATAGACTTCGGCGCGGATGAAACCGCGCTCCATGTCGGTGTGGATCTTACCGGCCGCCTGCGGGGCTTTCATGCCCTCAGGAATCGGCCAGGCGCGCGATTCGACTTCGCCGGCCGTGAAAAAGGTGACGATCTTGAGGAGTTGGTAGGCTTCGCGGGTAAGCCGGACGAGACCGGATTCGCTGAGCCCCATTTCCTTGAGGAAGTCGGCGCGTTCTGAATCCGACAAGGACGAGAGTTCGGCTTCTAATTGGCCGCAGATGGTGACGACACGCGCTCGGCGTCGATCGGCAAACTCGCGGACCTTCGCGACCATGGCCTCATCCTCTTTGGCATTCTCCGATACGTTTGCGATGAACAGCACCGGCTTGGCGGCCAACAGTTGGAATTCCGTCAACATGCTTCGCTCCTCGGCTGTATAGTCGAGATTGCCCAGCCATTCCCCCTGGTCGAGAAGGCCCATGAGCTTCTGCGCGAAGGCGAGCTCCACAGCGGCTTTCTTGTCTCCGGCCCGCACCTTCTTTTCCGTCTTCTGCTTGCGGCGATCGAGAGTGTCTAGGTCGGCCAGCATGAGCTCGGTTTCGATCGTCCCGATATCACGGATTGGATCCACCCCTCCGCTCACATGCACGACATCCGTGCCCTGGAAACAGCGTACGACATGCAGCAGCGCATCGACCTCCCGAATGTGGCCAAGAAACTGATTGCCCAATCCCTCACCTTTGCTCGCCCCTTCGACGAGGCCGGCGATGTCACGCACTTCCAATGTGCTGTAGGTGGTTTTCTTGGACTTGAACAGGTCGGTCAACACCACCAGCCTTGGATCCGGCACCAAGGCGATGCCGGTGTTCGGGTCGACTGTGGCGAAAGGATAATTGGCCGCGAGCGCTCCTCCGCCCGTCAAGGCGTTATAGACCGTCGTCTTCCCCACGTTCGGCAGGCCGATCATGCCGCAACAGAGCCCCATTTTTCACCAATGCTGCGTGTTGAGTTATAGTGTCGAAGGAACGAGAGCTACTGAAGCGATTGCATGCGAATATGCATTCTACATCCAGAATTCAGCTTTCCTAATTTATTGCGCCTCGCGTTCCCGCACGTTGAACTGATTCATTGCCGTGGCGACATCGCGGTTCAGCAGTATTTCGAGAGCATCGACAGCGCGTTCGAGACAGGGTTCATAGACCGCCATTTCGTCCGGCGAGACGCTTTCCAGGACGTAGTCTGCGGAGTCTTGTCTCGACGGCGGGCGACCGATCCCGATCTTCAGTCGCACGAACTGCGGCGTTCCCAAGGC
This sequence comes from Nitrospira sp., assembly GCA_020697375.1. Next base: position 2,130 of record JAJFBJ010000015.1, read on the forward strand.
CTCCATCACTGATTTGATGCCGTTGTGGCCTCCGCTTCCGCCGTTGTGCCTGATCCGGAGACGCCCGGGCTCCATATCCAGGTCATCGTGCACGATCACCAGTTGGTCGGGAGTGAAGCCGAGTTCGCGGAGGAGGCCCTTGAGAGGGGGGCCACTGACGTTCATCCAGTCGAGTGTCCCGGCGAGCTCGACAAGTTTTGAACCGGCGCGACCCGAGCCTCGTTGGGTCAGGCCCTTCCTGGTGAGACGAATCGACCAGCGCGCCGCTGCACGCTGGATCACCCAGCAACCGATATTGTGTCTCGTCCCGGCATAGTTGGGTCCGGGATTGCCCAATCCCACGATAAGGCGCAACGCGACTACTTCTTCTTCTCCGGTTCCTTTTTGTCACCCTTGGCTGCGGGAGCCCCGGCCTTGGCGTCGCCCGCCTTCCCCACCTCAGCACCGGCTGCCCCTTCGGCCACCGCTTTCCCCTTCGTTGCGACTTCCGGTTCCTTGGCACCTTCGGCGCCCGGCGCTCCGGTAGTGAGCAACGCTTCGAGCTTGGCGTCGGTCATCGGAGCGGCAACGCTCACGACCATGTGATCGGGATCGTCCAGAAACCGCAAACCATCCGCCTTCTGAATATCCTTCAGATGGATACCCTCGTTGATCTGCAGCTTCGACGCATCGACTTCGATGAAGTCCGGCAAAGCCGAGGGAAGACATTCGATATGCAGCTCGCGCAATACATGATGCAACACGCCGCCTTCTTTCAGCCCGAGCGGCTGTCCACCTGTGAGATGCACGGGGACTTTGACGCGGATCGGCTTATCCATCGCCACTTCGAAGAAATCCGCATGCAGGACATTCCCAGCCAGAGGGTCCAATTGATAGTCCCGCAGCAGCGCGGTGCGCTTCGCTTTGTCTTTCGCCCCATTGATATTGATGGAAATAAGGGCGGTGGACCCGGCCTGTGACCGAAGGATTTTCACCAATTCCTCAGGTTTGACAGAGAGCAGGAGACATTCTCCCTGCCCATACAGCACAGCCGGAACCCTACCGGCGCGGCGCAATTGACGCGCGGGGCCTTTGCCTCCACCTTCTCTACTCTCAACGCTCAAATCGAATTTCATCGGACTCCTCCTCGACCGGTCGCTCGACGCGGACGGCTACACGAATAACGAACTCACTGATTCATCCTCATGGATACGCCTGATGGCCTCTCCCAATAGGGGGGCCACCGACAGTACTTTCAATTTCGGACACTTCTGCTCTTTACCGCGCAACGGAATCGAATCGGTCACGAGCACTTCCGTCAGGCAAGACTGTTGAAGACGCTCCAACGCCGGCCCCGACAGGACCGCGTGCGTACAGCCGGCCCACACTTCGCGCGCCCCTTTTTCGAAGCAGGCCTGCCCTCCTTGCACGATGGTGCCCGCCGTATCGATCATGTCGTCGAGCAGCAAAGCGCTTTTCCCCTGCACGTCGCCGATAATGTTCATCACCTGAGCCTGGTTCGGCCCTTCACGCCGCTTGTCGATGATGGCCAGATTGGCCTGCAACCGTTTGGCGAAGGCCCGTGCCCGCTCCACTCCTCCTGCATCCGGCGAAACGACGACCAAATCCGCGATCTTGCGTTTCGTAATGTAGTCCATCAGCACCGGCAGGGCATACAGATGGTCCACCGGAATATTGAAAAAGCCTTGAATCTGGCTTGCATGGAGATCCATCGTGAGCACCCGGTCTGCGCCGGCGGTCGTGATGATATCCGCGACCAGTTTCGCCGAAATCGGGACGCGAGGCTGGTCCTTGCGGTCCTGCCTGGCATAGCCGAAATAGGGGATCACCGCCGTGATGCGGTTGGCCGACGAGCGCTTTAAGGCATCGATCATGATGAGCATTTCCATGATCGAATCGTTGACCGGCGAACAGCAGGATTGGACGACAAACACGTCCGCTCCGCGCACATTTTCTTCGACACGCATCCGGATCTCACCGTCGCTGAACGACGAGACGGTCGCTGCCCCCATGGGAAGATCGAGATAGGTACAAATGGCCCGCGCGAGCGCAGGGTTGGCACTGCCCGAAAAGAGCTTGAGTTCCCTATTCATTCTGCCCCTTCGATGCAGTACGCGGCGACAGTCGTCGCTGTAACGCTTCTTGTCGAATCATCTAAAAGGGTGGGCACCAACAGGACCTGTTAAAGATCCGCTGTACTCATGCACTGTCAAGACAAGAGGACCTCTCCCGAAGCTCAGCACAATAGCGAAAACCTCGTGAAGTTGTCAACCAACTCGATGCACACCTGAGCTCGGAGGGAGAGTGCGGGACAGGACGTTTCTCCACCGGCTAATCAATCCACGCTCATCACCGGAGCGCCTGCCGTCGGGACAGCAAACGCCTTCATGTTCGGATCCCGTGCAAATTCAGCTGCGGCCCGCTCCGCATCGGCCTGTTCGTGAAAGACTCCGAATATCGTGGCGCCGCTTCCGGATAACAGCGCGGCTTCGGCCCCCTGCGTCAACAGTCGGTGCTTGATGTCTGCCAGCAGCGGATGTCGCGCAAACACCGGAGCTTCAAAGTCATTTTCAACCAATGTGACGACGTCCGACCAATTCAGCACTGAGCGCCCTGCCAATCGCGACAATGCCGGAGACAGGGGACGCACCGAGCTTCTTGTCGCGGAGAGTTGCCGATAGGCCCACTTCGTCTCGACAGCAAACCCTGGATTCACGAGCGCGATCCATCGATCTCCGGCGACCTGCACCGGCCGCACCTGTTCCCCTCGACCAGTGACATAGGCCGCAGGGGCGAGAAAAAAAAACGGGACATCGCTGCCCAAATGTTGCCCTACTTCGGCCATCTGTTCGATGGACCAGTCCAATCCCAACAGCCGGTTCAGACCGAGAATGGTGGCGGCCGCATCACTGCTTCCTCCACCCAGTCCTGCGCCAAGCGGAATGCGTTTGGTGAGAGTGATCGACACATTCACGGCGCGATCGGCCCGCTCTACCACCAGCCGGGCAGCCCGATAGACGAGGTTGCTGTCGTCTGCGGCCAACAGGGCATGGTCACAGCGCAAATCGATACGAGGCGGCCCGCCCGGCTGAACCGCGAGCAGCAATTCGTCATGAAGCCCGACCGCCTGCATCAACGACCAGACGGCATGAAAACCGTCAGGACGCCGTTCGAGCACCCGAAGGATAAGGTTGATCTTGGCAGGAGTCCGGACAAGCAGGCTGGCGGAGTTCACTGGCAGTTCACTGGGCGGCGCTAATCCCGGCCTCCTTTGATTTCGTATTTTTCAAGGCGATACCGGAATGATCGGGTATTCAGCCGCAACAAGCGAGCCGCACGCTTTTTCACCCATCGGCTTCGTTCGAGCGCTTTCAGGAGCAGATCCTTCTCGATCGAATTGATGAGCCGCTCCAGATCCAGGCCGTCCTCCGGCAGATCAGCGGGCAATGCCTGCTGGTTGCTCACCGGCTTGTGGAGCCAGCCACGAATATCCGCATCCGTCACCGACGATCCCGTTGTGAAGGCCACGACGCGTTCGACGAGGTTTTCCAACTCCCGAACGTTACCTCGCCACTCATGCGCCAACAGCACGCGCATGGCCTCCTGGCTCATCGTCGGAACCTGTTTACCACTTTCCTTGGAAAATTTCTCCAGGAAATGTTGACTCAGCAACGGAATGTCCCCGGTTCGCATGCGCAACGGAGGAAGCTTGATCGGGATCACATCCAAGCGATAATAGAGGTCTTCTCGAAACGCGCCTTCGGCCACAGCCTTTTCCAAGTCCCGATTGGTCGCGGCCACGATGCGGACATCGACCTTCACGTCCTGGATTCCTCCCACCCGGCGAAATTCACGCTCCTGAATGACGCGCAACAGCTTCACTTGAATGGCGGGCGTCGTGTCGCCGATCTCGTCAAGAAAAATGGTGCCGCCGTTGGCGACTTCGAATAAGCCGGCCTTGTTGGAGATCGCACCGGTGAACGAGCCCTTCATGTGGCCGAACAACTCGCTCTCCAGCAGCGTTTCCGGTACCGCGCTGCAATTGACCGTGACGAACGGCATGGGCGCCCGCGCGCTGTTGTAGTGGATGGCCCGCGCTACCAGCTCCTTACCGGTTCCGCTTTCCCCGCCTATCAACACATTGCTCTTGGAATCGGCCACCTTTTTGATGACGTCGTAGATCTTCTGCATCACCTCGCTCTGTCCGATGATCTGGGAAAACGACGACTGACTGGCCAACTCCCGCTTGAGGAGCATGTTTTCCGTTGAGAGCCTGCGCCGCTCGATCGCATTGCGGACGATCAGCTGAACTTCATCGACCTGGAAGGGCTTCGTGAGGTAATCGTAGGCTCCATGCTTCATCGCCTCGACAGCCGATTCGGCCGATGCGAACGCCGTGATCATCAGCACCACGGTTTCCGGCGACGCGGCCTTCACGGCTTTCAGCACCTCGAAGCCGCCCACCTTGGGCATTTTGAGGTCGGTGATCACGAGGTCGAAAATCTCCTTCTGGATGTGCCCCATGGCCTCATCGCCATCCGAAGCCACCGTGACGGCATACCCGGATCGCTTCAGCATGATGTGCAAAACATCACGCAACCCTTGTTCGTCGTCGACGACTAAAATTTTTTCCACGGTTCCCTTCCTTCATGCCTCAAGCGCGCGCCGGTCTCAGCGGACTGCGGGAGACACACCACAAACCGCGCCCCGCTTCCGACCTCGCTCTCGACCTTGATCCATCCGTCGTGCAAATCCACGATACGATGGACCTGCGCCAGTCCTAACCCGGAGCCTTCTTTTTTAGTGGTAAAAAACGGTAGAAATATTTTGTCGAAATTCTGTTTGGGAATCCCTTCCCCTTCATCCTGAAACGCAATTTCGATGACGTCCGTGCGGCGGCCTCCGACTTCAACCCTGCGCCATCCCGTGGCAATCGTCAGCACGCCTCCCCCTGACATCGCGTCAAATGCATTCACGGCCAAATTCCAGAACACCTGTTTCAGCTGATCAGGATCGACCTGCGCCGTCAATTTCACGGGCGCCACGCGAAGGAGAATGGCAACAGCTGTTCGGGATCGAGCCTCATGGTGGATCAGATCCAACGTATCGGCAAGGACTTTATTCAAATCGTGCTCGGACAAATTCAACGCGGGTGGACGGGCGTACTGCAGAAATTCGGTAATGATGTTGTCGAGCCGTTTCGCTTCTCGAATCGCGATATCCATCAGGTGCCGGCTGGTGTCGTCCGACCCGATATCCTGCCGAAGCATCTGCATCGCCCCGGCCAGGGCGCCGAGCGGATTTCGGATTTCATGCGCCATTCCCGCCGACATCTCCCCCAAGTTGGCCAGCCATTCCCGCCGGCGCATCTCCTCCTCCAAATATCGAATTTGCGTCAGATCTTTGAACACCCCGACCCATCCGCGCTGGGCGCCTTGTTCATGCAACGGGGACAAGGTCATTCCCAACACCAGCCTGCTGCCGTCCGCGCGCCGGCATTCCACCTCGAATCGGGCAGGAGAGAATGACGTCAATTCTGTGGCATCGGTCGATTCCCGCGGATGCCAATTGAAGACTTCTCGCCAGTGGCGTCCTTGAATTTCAGAAAAGGCATAGCCGGTCACTTCGTGCGCTGCCGGGTTGAACGAGGTGATGCGGTCCGCTTCATCGGTTGTGAATACGCCGCTGCTGATGCTCCGCACGATATTCTCGTGGAACACTTGAAGCCGCATCAGTCCCTGCTCCTTCTCGCGCAACGACTGATCGGCATGGCGGAGTTGGTCGGCAAGCACGCCGCTCAGCAATCCGACGGCAAGGAACGCAAGCCCGTATACTCCGAATGTTTGCAAGGTTTCCGCGCCGCCCACTTTGCCGGAAGGGAGCCGACCGGCGAAATGCAGAAGGCCGAAATATTGAACGGCGGTGACACATCCAAACAAAAGAGTGCAAATCGTTCCCGTCACCAATCCCACACGCCGGCGAGGAACCAGACTGGCCACCGTCACCGTAATGACATACAGCACCGCAAATGGACTCTCGATGCCGCCGGTCTTCGCGATGAGCACGGTCTCCAGAAAGAAATCCATCCCCACCTGCACCCACGTGAAGATGACCAATGCGCCGGAAGCGGTTATGTAGCGCAGCAGCAGGGCATAGATGATGGTTATCACATAGGTTGAGACGATCAGGGCGGAAAAGGTCGGCACGAGTTCACCGCGCGTCGCCTGAAAAGCCAACGACAGTCCCAGCAGCAACGTCACCACGAGAACGCGTAGGCCCATCAACCAATGAAGTCTGGTTTTCAGTTCAGGCATGAGCGGCTCAATCACCGGCACAGGCAGAGCGTTACTCCGTCGATGCGGGGTCCGATCGCGGATGGTTTGGTGACAGTGTTTCGGATGGGACGGATCATCGGAAACTTGGCGGGCGCGATGCTGTGATGGATGTACGGAAACGGCCGACCAATGGCTAAGGCTTCACGAATGACGGCGCCGATTCTGCAGCGTCCTACTGAATCGCCTGCGCCATGGTGAAAATCGGCAGATACATTGCGATGACGATAAACCCGATGATGGTGCCCAATACCACCATCATGATCGGTTCAAGAAGCGAGGTCAGGGCAGCGACCGCCTGGTCGACTTCGTCCTCATAGAAGTCGGCGATCTTGCCAAGCATGGCATCCAGCGCACCGGTCGACTCCCCGACCGCTATCATATGCGTGACCATTTTTGGAAAGACATTGCCTTTTGCGAGCGGCTCAGAAATCGTTTTGCCGCCGCTGATGCTGACACGGGCGTTCATCAATGCCGCCTCGATCACCTTGTTGCCGGATGTCTTGGCGCAAATACTCAACCCTTCGAGCAACGGCACACCGCTCGTGATCAATGTTCCCAGTGTTCGAGTGAACTTGGCGACCGAAGCCTTCCGGATCAGATCACCGACGATGGGGATCTTCAGCAGCAGTCGGTCGATGACGACGCGGCCGTTGACCGTGCCGTAGTAACGCTTGATTCCGTAAATCATGCCGACAAAGACGCCGCCCATGATGAGCCAGTAACTCTGAAAAAAATTGCTGATGTCGATGACCAGCTGAGTCGGGCCCGGCAATCCGATCTTGCCGCCGGACATCTCGGCGAACATCTGGGCAAAAATCGGGATGACCCACACCATCAGCACGCTGATGACGATGACGGCGACACCGACGATGGCCGAGGGATAAACCATGGCCGACTTGATTTGGCCCTTCAGTTTCATCGCCTTTTCGATGTGCTTGGCCAAACGGGTCAGAATCGTATCCAGCAAACCGCCGACTTCACCGGCGTGAATCATGTTGATATACAGATCATCGAATACTTTCGGATGCTTCTTCAGCGCATCAGAGAACGTGGATCCGGCCTCGACGCTGTTTTTGACATCTCCGACCGTCTCCCGAAGAACTTTGTTCTCCGATTGGGTGGCCAGAATATCGAGGCACTGAATCAGCGGTAATCCCGCATTGATCATCGTCCCAAATTGGCGGGTAAATACCACGAGGTCCTTGTCGGTGAGCCCGCTCCCCAAACTGAACTTGAACTTCCCGCCCTTGCCGGATTTCTCCTCCAGGCTGGTCACGACGACCTGTTGCTTGCGAAGCTGGTCGACCGCCTCGTCTCTTGTCTTGGCGGTCAGTTCGCCTTTCTTCACATTGCCCTGGCGATTTCGTCCGACGTAGGCGAATGTACTCATAAGTTTGTCTCTACTCCTCCGGACGCCAGGCAGGGCACATACGTATGCAGGGGGAACTATGATCGAAGTCTATAAGACGACCGAAAAACTGTCAAACGATTGCGCCAATGCGGCAAGCAGGCGACGAAGCGGAATGAGCCGTGCCGCGGCGCTGTTTTAGGTCTGGCTGGAGGTGATATGGCTATAACCGCGGGAAAGATAATGCAGGCCGGACAGCAGCGTAATTCCCCCCATTAAGTAAAGCAGCGGATCGAGCATGGTCAGGTCGAGCCGTCGCGAGGCGAAAAAAACGATGGCTACCAGAGTCGTGAGCTGGATTAACGTGGTTCCCTTCCCCAGCACCGTCGGTGAAATATCCACCCGGGCATTCGTAAAATGAGCGACCGCCGCCCCCAGCATCAGCATCAGGTCCCGGCTGGCTACGAGAATCGTGACCCACAGCGGCACCAGGTGCATCACGGAGAGCGTAATGAACCCCGTCGTAAGCATGAGCTTGTCCGCCAAGGGGTCCAGGACCTCTCCGAGTTGAGTCCGTTGGTTGGCCACTCGGGCGATCGTGCCGTCGAGCGCGTCCGTGAGTCCGGCGATGAAGAGGATGGCCAGGGCATAATCGAACTGCTCATAGTTGAGCAACCCCACGTAGACTGGAATCAGCAGGATGCGCAGGATCGTCAGGCTGTTCGGAATATTCATGTTCATCGAAATGGATGGTGTCTGGAATGGCCGCCGATACTGCCGGGAGATATCGCAAGAAGCCGGGGGCATCATAGAAAGGCCTGCTGAACCTTGTCAACGACGGTTGCACTCGGGTAGGGAGGTCCCTATAATCGGGACCCTTGACGATGTGTGCGGCGGCCGATCGACGGAGGTTCAATATGAGTGCGCTTCCCCTCCTCTTCAACAAAGAGGGTTTGATCGAACGGCACCAGGTCGAAGGGATCGATCCAAGCGATCGCTATTTTAATCGGGCGATTCTGGTCAACCGCGGCGCGGCGGGCTACACGGGAAAGGTGACGTACGAAGCCCTCGCCTTCGAGGGAACCGCCCATCCCACCACGAACGCCGCCGTCAAGTCAGTGGTCGATAAATTGCTCAGCTTTGGTTTTGTCCGGTTGCGGACACGCCTCAACTTCAAAGGCAACCGATACCTGGCCGAAAAAGAAACCTGGATCGACTATCCCGACCTGCCGGCAGCTTAAGATCTCAGAAACACCTGACAGATAAGATCATGAATGAGCGGGCGGAATGCCCGAATGCGCTCATTTTTCCTTGTGGGATGCACGCGATTCGACAGGAGCGCCACTTCCAGTTGTGTGACCGGATCAATCCACAGCGATGTGCCGGTATACCCGAGATGCCCGAACGATTCGGGTGAGAAGAGCCTGCCGGAAGAGGACGGTACCGATGGTGTATCCCAGCCCAAGGCCCAACTAGAATGCGGAACCCCCTTCTGCCGCATCGTGAAACGCTGGACGAGGTCCGGATCCAATAACCCGGTCTTACCCAGACAGCCATCCAGCCAGGCTCGCGCGACCGCCAGTACCGCTCCTACTGTCCCAAACAATCCTGCATGGCCTGCGGTTCCGCCGACCGCAAAGGCATTTTCATCGTGAACTTCACCACATAGCGTCCGACCTCGCCACCCATCCTCTTCCGTTGGAGCAATCGTCAATGCGGGTTCGGTAGAAGCGGCCTGCCTGGCAAGTCCGCCATATGGCAGATACGCGAGCGGTTGCGCGCCGAGCGGATCATAAATCTGCCTTTGACAAAACTGTGCAAGCGGTTCACCTGACAGCCGTTCCACCGCAAATCCAAGCAGCAGGAATCCAAGATCGCTGTAAAGGCTGCGCGAGCCGGTTTCGTAGAGCAGCGACTCCTGTGCAATGTAGCTCAGCACCGCCTGCCGCGCCGCGGCACTGCCCAGAAATCCAGGCTGAACTCTCTCCGTCTCGGCAAGCCGCTCATAATAAGGACGCCACCCGGCGAGGCCCGAACTGTGCGTGAGCAACTGCCGCACTGTCGCGACAGCGACCGGACTTTCCCGGAGTTCCTGAAGCACATCATCGATCCGGTCCTCCAACGCCACCTGCCCGCGCTGGATCAAAAGCAACAGCGCCGTCGTGGTAGCAAGCACCTTGGTCAAGGAAGCGAGGTCATAGCAGGTGTGGATTGTCGCTGCCTCGTCGCCCCACTGTAGAGACAGGCGCCCGACGGCCCCTTCATAGACCGATGTTCCTCTCAAGCGGACCGCCAGGACAGCACCGGGAAACGTGCCGTCCTCGACGGCCCTCTGCAGCGCCGCTTGGATTGGATCCGACATCATGGATGACAGCCTGCGGTCGTCTTGCAAGGGGAGTGGTGAAGAACGGCGTGAGGCGCCGGCCGAAGAGGTCAGGAACGCGAGCAAGATCCAATCTGCGACCGAACGCCCGGGACCTCAACGCGCGGAATTTGATTCGCCTGCCAGTTTCCCTTCGACGGAAGAAGAGTCCGAGTGATAGGCTTCGCTCTCCTCGACCTCCAGCATCCGTTCGAATGAGCGTAAGGTTGAGCGGAATCGCTCCACCATCATAAGGCGTTGTTTCTGCAAGTCGGAAAGGCCGCGCTGCATGTCGGCAAGGCTCACCCGGGCCTGCCGGATGATTTCGCTCGCCTTCAGCTCAGCTTCCTTCACAATCAAGTCGGCCTCGCGCTGCGCGGACCGCTTCACATCCTCGGCCAACGACTGCGCCGACACTAACGTATTGGAAAGGGTCGCCTCCGTACGCCGTAGATCGGTCACCTGTTGCTCGGTGGTCGTGAGCTTGTCGCGGAGCGCATTGTTTTCCCGGTTCAAATTCTCGATAGTCAGCGCCAGCTCTTCGAGAAACCGGTTCACTTCCTCCCGATCATACCCTCGAAACTTGACCTGAAAGACCATTTGCTGAATGTCGATGGGGGTGATTTTCACGCGACACCTCTTGGCCGGGTTAATGCATCCGCACGGCGATATCCCGTAACGATTGAACCACGGCATACTGTAAAAAGACAAGAATCAGAATCGCAATCATCGGTGACAGATCAAAACCCATGCGCCACCCCAGTAAGCGCCGGATCGGCGTGAGCACCGGTTCAGTCACGCGCTCCAGAAACTGCACGATCGGGTTCCAGGGATCCGGATTGACCCATGAAATCAACGCGCGGGCGATAATGACCCACATGTACAGCCATAGCAAAGTGTCTAGAACCGTCGCTACGCCCTGCAGGACATTGCTCATCACAAACATCGGCGTCCCAACTCCTGTGATCGATTCGTTGCCGCCTCGACGGCCGCCATCAAGCAGCTTCGCATTCCTCCGATTTCCAATTGATGTAAGCCGGCGATCGTGGTTCCCCCCGGCGACGCCACCTGATCTTTCAATCTCCCCGGATGCTCCGCTCTTTCCAATACCATCTTCGCTGCGCCCAGCACCGTCTGCGCCGCCAGCAACTGGGCGGTCGCCCGCGGCAACCCCATCTTGACACCGCCGTCGGCCAACGCTTCGATGGCCACGAATATGTAAGCCGGTCCGCTTCCACTCAAGCCGGTTACGGCATCCATGAGCCCCTCTTCGACCAAGACCACGGAGCCGGTCGCTTCAAATAAAACCCGTACCGCGGCTAAATCGCCTGCCTGAAGACCAGTCCGATAGGCCAATGCCGTCATCCCTTCGCGCACCAGTACCGGCGTATTCGGCATCGCCCGAACCATACCCCGCGGCGCAGCGATACGGGCACAAATCCAATCGGTCGTCACGCCGGCCGCGATCGACACGACCAGTTTCCCCGCCAATGCGCCTCCCACTTCCTTGAGCAGCCCTGGCATCGCCTGAGGCTTCACCGATAGGACCACCATGTCGGCCTCGCGCACGGCCATGGTATTGTCCTCGCCGACTTGAATGCCGAAGCGCGAAGCCAGCGCGTCACGGCGGATAGCCACCGGATCCGTAGCATGGATACCGGCCGGCCGGCAGCCCCGCGCCGCCAGAAGGCCGCCGATCAAGGCTTCCGCCATTTGCCCGCCGCCGAGAAAGGCGATCGGCCCTTTCAACATCGGATTAGTCATCTCGCGATCCAAAAATCGCCGTTCCTATTCGCACATAGGTAGCGCCCTCTTCGACGGCCACCTGATAATCCTGGGACATCCCCATCGACAATTCCTGCATATTAATGTTCCCCAAGCCTTGCGCTGTCAATGACTGTGACAATTCTCGAAGGCGGCGGAAGTATGGACGCGCGGCCTCGGCGTCGGGACCGGGGGGCGGGATGGCCATGACCCCTCGAATGTCCAAATGCGTTAGACTATTCAGGGATGAGAGCGTGGCACCAAGGGCCGCCGGCTCAAATCCGCCCTTACTGGCTTCCCTTCCAAGATTGACTTCCAATAGGACACGTTGGCGCAGCCCCGCTTCCTCGGCGCACCGATTAATGTCTTCCGCCAAGGCAAGGCTATCAACGGACTGAATCGTCTCAAATCGACCGACGACCGACTTGACCTTGCGCCGCTGCAGTGTCCCGATAAAATGCCAGGCCACAACTTCCCGACTCAATGCTTCGATTTTCGGCAGCGCTTCCTGGAGCCGGTTTTCTCCAACATGCCGAACTCCGGCATCCACCGCCTCGCGCAGTCGTTCGACCGAGACTGTTTTGGAAACTGCCATCAGGTGAATCGTTTCCGCGGCGCGGCCCGCACGCATCGCGGCATGCTGGATTCCATCGAGAACCATCCGAACCCGATCGGCAATCCTGTCCGACCCTGCATTCATTTCGCCATCTCTTGGAATATCTGAAGTGCGTCACGATCGCAGCGATTCCGTGCCACTCCAACCGGGTCGGACCGCCCTATGAGTCGAAGCCGATGTTAAGAACGCACAGGACTATCGGCGAGACAGGAGCGCAATCCCGCTGACCATGGTGGACTTCACCACCCCTTCACGGCGGTAACTGAAAAACAGACCGGGATGGCAAATCGTGCAGGCATTGACTGTCGCGATCCGTTCCGCTCGCAACCCCTCCGCAAGAGCTTGCCGGCGCACGAAGGCACGCAGATGGAAGCGCGCTTTCTCTGTCCCTACCGGTTCGACAACCGACCGCCATTCTGGAAAAACATCACGCAATCGAGCCAGCACCGGCTCATCGACCTCATAACAGCATGGACCTGCGGAAGGCCCGATTGCCATCCGTAGCCTGTCGACGGCAACCCCAAACCGATTCACAAGTAATGCCACGGTCTTCGGCACAATGCCGGCCACCGCCCCGCGCCATCCCGCATGCACCGCCGCCACCACACGTTGCACCGGATCATGCAAGAGCACAGGAACGCAATCGGCAGTCCGCACGGTCACCATCACGCCGGGCTGGTTGGACACCAGGGCGTCCCAGCCTCCCTCGAAGGACTCCTCCTGGCGGATCGGCTGATCGACGATCAACACGTCCGTCCCATGCACTTGCTTGACCGACAGCATGACCCTGGCCACAGGATCGTGGCGTTTGGAATGAATAGCCGTGAAACGGCCCGGCGCCACCGATATGGCGGAGGACCTGGTCCCGAAAAAGTGTTCGACGCCATCCTCGCTCGGCGCAAATGAGGGGACGGTAATCATCGCGGATGCCATAATTACTTCTGTATCTCGCAGCTGCCGGCGACCCGGTCGTCGTTCAGTCCGCCTGCTTCCGCAGGAAGGTCGGCACATCCCATTCATCATCGCCGACCACCGCCACCCGGTCCGCCGCGTCCCGTTGCTCGCCCATGCGCCGAAGGAAGGTCGGACGGTCTAAGTCTTTATGCGGCCGGTCCGAACCCGGAGCATGCACGCCGGTCAAAACCTGCTGCGCGGGACGGCCGTTGGCAGGGCGCACTGCGGGACGTTCGGGCGTCACCGGCCGTGCGAGTGCCGGCTCTTCACGCTCGAAGCCGGTCGCAATGACCGTCACGATCAGATCGTCGCCGATTTCCGGATTGATCACCTGTCCGACGATGATGTTCGCCTCGGCATCCGCGGCATGCTGCACGATCGAAGCCGCTTCTTCGACTTCATGCAGCGACATGTTCGGACCGCCGGTGATATTCAACAACACGCCACGTGCGCCTTCGACGCTGCCTTCCTCCAGCAAGGGGCTGCAAATCGCTTTTTGAGCCGCCTCTTGCGCCCGGTTCGCGCCGCGCGCGATACCCATGCCCATGACCGCCCGTCCCGTGTGGGCCATGATGGTTCTCACGTCGGCAAAATCCACGTTGACCAATCCGATGGTCGTGATCACGTCGGCGATGCCCTGAATGGCCTGGCGAAGGACATCGTCCGCTACTTTAAACGCATCCAGCAATGGAGTCGCTTTATCGACTATGCCGAGCAGGCGTTGATTCGGAATGATCAGCAACGTATCGACGTGCCGGCCCAGTTCGCGGATTCCTTCTTCGGCGTGGCTCATCCGCCGATGGCCCTCATATTGAAAGGGCTTCGTCACGACGGCCACGGTTAAAATTCCCAGCTCACGCGCGATGCTGGCCACGATAGGAGCCGCGCCCGTGCCGGTTCCGCCGCCCATGCCGGCGGTGACGAACACCATGTCGGCGCCGATGAGACTTTCGCGAATTTCATCCTTGCTTTCCAATGCGGCATCTCGCCCCACTTCCGGCTTGGCCCCGGCGCCCAGGCCGCGTGTCCGCTCCGGACCCATCTGAATCTTATAGGACGCTTGAGAACGCTCGAGCGCCTGTACGTCCGTATTGGCAGCCACGAAATCGACCCGGCACAGCCCGCCGGTGATCATGGTATTGATGGCGTTGCAGCCGGCCCCTCCGACACCGATCACTTTGATGTGGACGGGTGATTGGGGTTCCTCTTGAAATGAAAACATCGTGGCACCTCCTTTGCGATTGCGCGAGTCCGGCATCATGCCGCTCGCAAACGTTAGAAAAATTCGAACATCCACGATCGCATGCGATCGAATACCCTTCCCAAGCCTTTGCCATGGCGGATCCCCGCGGCTTCCAGGTTGTCGGCATGCTGACGGGCATGCAAGAGCAATCCGACGCCGGTCGCGTGCATCGGGTTGCTGACGATGTCGCGCAATCCTCCGATGCCTGTCGGCATACCTCGCCGGGCCGGGAGATTCAATCCTCGCTCCGCCGCATCCGGCATGCCTTCCAACAAGGAAGTGCCGCCCGTAATGACCACTCCGGCGCCGAGCATGCCCTCATATCCGGCGCGTACGATTTCCCGTTTCACCAGATCGAACATTTCCTCGACGCGCGGTTCGAGAATTTCCGCGATATCACGGCGGGTGAACTGCCGGGGCGGACGGTCGCCCACGGAGGGCACTTCCACGGTTTGATGGCCATGCACGAGTTCAGTGCGGGCGATGCCGTGCTGCACTTTGATTTTTTCCGCATCGGTTTGCGAGGTCAGCAGGCCGATCGCCAGGTCCTTGGTCAGGTTCTGTCCGCCGATCGGAAGCACCGCCGTATGACGGATGCTGCCGTCCAGAAAAATCGCCAAGTCGGTCGTCCCGCCGCCCAGGTCCACCATGGCGACACCCAACTCGCGCTCTTCCGCGCTTAGCACGGCCTCGCTCGACGCAAGCGGCTGCAGAATGATGTCCACCACATCAAGGCCCGCCCGGTTGACGCTTTTGATGATGTTCTGCGCCGATGTGACCGCGCCGGTGATGACATGAACGTTGACTTCCAGCCGATTGCCCGACATGCCCAGCGGCTCACGAACGCCTTCCTGGTCGTCGACCATGAACTCCCGCGGGAGCACGTGCAGAATGCGCCGTTCGTGCGGAATGACCGCGAGGGTCCGGGCGCTTTCCACGGCGCGGCCGATGTCGTCGCGCGTGACTTCCTGCTTCTTGAGGGCGACGACACCCTTGAGATTTTCTCCCGATATATGGCTGCCGGCGATGCCCGTATACACCGAGTTGATCTGCACGGCCGCCATCAATTCCGCTTCCTCGACCGCCTTCTTGATCGACTCCACCGTGCTCTCGATATTCACCACCACGCCTTTGCGGAGGCCGCGCGATGGACAGGAGCCGACACCGATGATGTTCAACGGTCCCTCATCCGGGACCTCGGCGACGATGGCACAGATCTTGGTCGTCCCGATATCCAGTCCTACCAGGATATGATCCCGCTTCGACACTCGGCTCACCCCCTTCCCCGAACGATGACGCGGTCGGCAAAGCGAAGATCGATTTCATTCGCCCTGGCGCCCTCGCCGTCAAAATCCACATCGTGCAGCGCAGGCCGCATTTTGAGAAACCTATACCATTGTTGATCCATCGACGATTCGCTGAACTGAAACATGACGCCTTGCACCACCACGACCAGATTGTTAAGGTTCCCCACGTTGATGTCCGGACGGCCGCCCGTCGTCTGTCCCACCATGCGGGCCAAGGCCGCGCCGACCCGGACCGGATGACGATCGTCCGGTTTGCCCTGCGCCAGCCGTTTACCATCGACGCCCGACAAAATCGGGAGGGTCGGGTCATCCGAGGAACCGAGATGCGCGAGCAAAAATCCATCCTCGTCGGCCAGAAGATTCTCCGTCAGAGTTCGCACCACGACCGCCGGCACACGTTCCACAATGTCGATATGAATTTCGTGCAGCGGCTTGAGCGCGACCGTCGCGTCCTTGATCCATGGATGGCTCCTGAGCCGTTCCGCCAACCAAGAGGGGTTGATGGAATAGAGCGCGGTATCCGATTTCAACGCCAGCCGGCTGAGCACTTCTTTCCTGCTCACATGGTGAAGGCCGTTCACGGATACGGACCGCACCAGAAACCATTCTCGCGTAAGCGGGCCCATTTCGCGGGCCGTGACGAACAGGCCTGAACAACCTCCGACCAGGACGGTCACCGTGGCGATGACCCGTAACGATATCAACAGACCCCGACCCAGCCTCGACCAGTAGCCGCTTCCCTTGCCTTCCTTATGTCGATCACACAGTGACTCCGCGCGCGCGTTTGCCCTCGGATTGATTGTTGCCGCGCGTCTTGTGCGCTGCCGCAGGGACATAGTTACCTCACGGCCCGAAACGTTCCGACTCCCGCTCGACGAAGCGCGGACTGAAGAATCTGTTCCGTCAACGCGTCGTAGGAAATCCCGGCCTTACCCGCCGCCATCGGCAACAGACTGGTCTCCGTCATTCCAGGCGCCGTATTGATTTCCAACAGGTACGGCTTTCCTTTGGGCGTGATGCGAAAATCGACACGCGCTGCCCCGCTGCAACTCAACAATCGGTAGGTGCGTGTGGCCAGGGAGCGAATTTCCCGGCTCACCACTGCGGGTAACGGGGCAGGACAGAGGTACTGCGTCCGGCCTTTCTCATATTTCGCGGAGAAATCGTAGAAGCCGTCGGGGGCGACAATTTCGACAGCGGGCAGACTCGTGACGGCTCCATCGGTACCACCTAATAACGACACCGTCACCTCATGTCCGGGGATGAAAGCCTCGACCATCGCCTCCTCGTCGTATTGATGGGCCAGGCGTAGGGCTGCTCTCCATTGAGTGGCCTTTCGCACGATCGTCACTCCGATCGTCGAACCCTGGCTTGCGGGTTTGACGACCACCGGAAGTTTCAGCTTGCACCCGGTCAGAACGCGCTCCAGACTTAAAGCCGACTTTCGCAACAGTACCGTGCCTCGTGGAACCGGAATTCCGTGAGAGGCCAATTGCGTTTTCGTCACCACTTTATGCATGCCGATCGCGCTGGCCCGCACTCCGGAACCCGTATAGGGAATGCCGACAGACTCCAAAAACCCCTGGATCGCGCCGTCCTCTCCGCCGGGACCATGCAACGCCAGAAACGCGATTTCAACGGACTGTTCTTGCAGGGTCCTGTACAGAGCGGGACCGACGTCGATCGCTACCGCATCGTAGCCGTTACGCAACAGAGAACGGTGCACGGCCTCACCAGTCTTGAGAGACACGTCGCGCTCCGAAGACCGGCCGCCCATCAACACCCCGATCTTTGAACCGGTCAGCGGCTTTCGTTCCGTCACATCCACTCCCTTCATGGGTCTCGTCAGGCCTGACCGACGACCTTCAGTTCCAACTCCAACGCCACACCCGAAACCTTCTTGACCTTCGAACGGACTTTGCGGATCAATGCCAGGACCTCTTCGGCGCGCGCCTGTCCCCGGTTCACCACGAAATTGGCATGCTTCTCCGATACCTGCGCATCGCCGATGCGGGCGCCTTTCAGCCCCGCTGCTTCGACCAAGCGGCCGGCCGAATCTCGAGGAGGATTCTTGAAGACACAGCCCGCGCTCGGCATGGTCAGCGGTTGGGTGTCTTTTCGATACTGCAAATATTCCTTCACGATCTTTTCAATCTCGTCATGATCGCCGGGCCTCAGCTGCAGCCAGACGCCCGCCACGATGCCGCGGGGCAAGTGCGCCCGCCGATAGCTGAACGGGATGTCGGACGCGGGAATGTCCTTGACGCGACCGCGAGGATCGACCATGCGGACGGCCTTGACCGAATCCTTCATTTCTCCCAGGCGTGTCCCCGCATTCATCACGACACAACCCGCCACGGTTCCCGGAATACCGGCGCCCCATTCCAATCCGGCCAGTGAACGGCGGATGGTATAGCCGATCAAGGTCGGCATGCCGACGCCTCCCTCGGCATAGAGCACATGCTCCGGCTCCTGACGAATCCCTTTGAATTTGACCAGACTGACGACGATCCCACGGATGCCGCCGTCGCGCACGAGCACATTCGTCCCGCCCACCACGAAATACGGCGCCTTCGCGGCGCGCGCCTGCGACAACAGGCGGCAGAGATCCTCCACATCGGCTGGTTCGACCAGAACGTCCGCCGGCCCACCGATGCGGAATGAAGTGTAGGGTTGCAACGACGCATCGAACCTGATCGCTCCGCGGACTCCTTCAAGAACGTCATCCCAATTCTTCCTGCTTCTCGTCGCTCGTTCCTCCTGCTTCGCGCCGGACGACGTTCTCCCCATGGCATTACGTGGAGGCCGGCAACCGTTCAAGAATCGCCAGTCCCGCCTTCCAGATGTCTCCCGCGCCGAGGGTGATCACGAGATCCCCGGATTTCAAAATCGGGATGACTTGGTCCGCGAGGTTCTCCCTCCGCTCGACGAAGAAGGCCGATGGATGTCCTCCTGCCCGCACGGCCTCCACCAATTTTTCGCCGGACACGCCGGGAATCGGCTGTTCACCGGCGGCGTAAATCTCTGTCATGAACAGCGAATCGGCCTGATCGAACGCATGGGCGAAGTCCTGCATCAGATCGCGTGAACGGCTATAGCGATGCGGCTGGAACAATACCACCACCCGCCGGTCCCACCCTTGCTTCGCCGCGGCGATTGTCGCCCGTACCTCCGTCGGATGATGCCCATAGTCGTCCACCACCATGATCCCGCCTTTTTCACCTCGCAGATGGAACCGCCGTTCCACGCCGGTGAAGGCCGCGAGGCCTTTGCGAATCAGATCGACGGGAATGTCCAACTCCAATCCGATGGCGATGGCGATCAGCGAATTCGACACATTGTGAACGCCCGGGATCGCCAGCCTGAACGGCCCGAGATTTCGCCCGCGAAAGAACACGCGAAACTCTGAGCCCCACTGCCGCAGGCTGATATCGGTCGCACGAAAATCCGGCTCTTGGTCAGGATGGTCCTGTAAGCCATAGGTCTGATACCGCTTCACGACGCGCGGGAACAAATTTCGCAACCGCTCATCGTCGGCGCACAGGACGGCCAGGCCGTAGAACGGCACCTTGTTCACGAACTCCAGGAAACTGTCGTTGAGCCGCTCCATCGTCCCGTAGTGGTCCAGATGTTCCCGATCGATATTGGTCACCGCCGCAATGGTCGGCGTCAATCGAAGGAACGAGCCATCGCTCTCGTCGGCTTCCGCAATGAGCAAATCGCCCCGTCCCAACCTGGCATGGCTACCGAGCGCATTCACCTTGCCGCCGATGACCATGGTCGGGTCTAACCCGCCCTGGGCAAGCACGTTGGCTACCATAGACGTTGTCGTCGTTTTCCCATGAGCGCCGGCGATGGCCACGCCGAATTTCAATCGCATCAACTCCGCCAGCATTTCTGCTCGCGGGATGACGGGAATCTGCCGTGCCTTCGCGACGACCACCTCGGGGTTGTTGGAAGCCACCGCAGATGAAATCACGACCACCTGTGCTTCGCCGATATTGGATTCGTGATGTCCGATGGCGATGCGCCCTCCCAGCTCCTCGAGCCGGCGCGTCGTTTCCGTTTGATTCAAGTCGGAACCGCTGACCTTGTATCCGAGGGTCAATAGCACCTCGGCGATCCCGCTCATCCCCGAACCGCCGATTCCCACCAGATGAATATGTTGTGTTTTTCTGAACATCGCCGTCCGCCTTAGTCCTTGTCCGCGAAATAATTCCCGCACGCCATTCTTATCACTGCGCTGTCCCTCCCGTTCACCTGGCTCATAGGACGCGACCACTCCTGCTGGTCTCATGGCGTCTCCTTATGATGTCGTAGCATTCACGAACGATGGTCTCCGCCGCATCATTGCGCCGCATGTTTCCACTGTACCGGCTCATGGTCTGAAGCCGCTCTGGGTCGCGCACGAGGTCCGTAATGGTTCGAGCCAGGCCGGCGCCGGTCAACTCAGCTTGCGGTATCATCACCGCTGCTCCAGCACGGGCCATCACTTCCGCATTGCGCAGCTGGTGGTTGTAGATCGCCGTCGGAAGCGGAATCAGAATCGCCGGCTTTTCACAGGCCGCCAGCTCGGCAATCGTCATGGCCCCTGCGCGGGACACCACGAGATCAGCCTGTTGCAAGGCCCGCGGCATGTCATATAAGAACGGTGTCACCTGCGCAGGCAGAGCGGCTTGCTCGTACGCGGCGGCGACACGCGCATGATCCGCCTCGCCCGTTTGATGCGTGATGGTCATGCCGTCCTTCATCACATCCAGCAGCGGCAGCGCTTCAATGACGGCGGAGTTGATGGCCTTCGCTCCCTGGCTGCCCCCGAAAATCAAGAGGTGCGGCTTGGCCCGTCCGGCTCCCTCGGAGTCCCGGCCGACCGCTTGCAGAAATGCCCGGCGAACCGGCGTTCCGACCATCCGCGTCTTGCGTCCGTCAAAATATTGCCTGGTCGAGTCGAATGCCAGGAAAACCCGCTGCACGAAAGGCGCGATGGATTTATTGGCCATGCCCGGATAGGCGTTCGGCTCGAGAATGACAGCGGGAATTCGTCGCAGAAACGCTGCCATGAGCATCGCCGGACTGGTATAGCCGCCCACGCCGAATACGAGATCAGCTCCATGCGTCTTCAGAATCTTCAGCGATTGCCAGAGACTCACCGGCAGGGTTACCAGCGCCTTCACGATCTCAACGGGACTCTTGCCCATGATTGGATTGGCGGCGATACACTGTAATGGAAATCCCTCGTGCTCCAATACCCTGCGCTCGATTCCCCGCGTCGTGCCGACGAACAGGATGCGCGTGGCGGCATCCCGCTCTACAAACTCCCGCGCCACGGCAATGGCCGGATACAGATGACCACCCGTGCCGCCTGCTGCAATCACAATGTTCATTCCGTGACCATTCCGCGCTTCCTCGCAGCGCGCTGCCCGCCGCTTTCTCTCCCGGCCTGCCGGTCGCGTGAGATGCTCAATAAGATTCCCGCGCCGAACAAATTGGCGACCAATGAGGATCCCCCGTAACTGACGAACGGCAGCGTCAGTCCTTTGGTAGGCAACAGACCGGTGACCACTCCGGCATTGACCAGCGCCTGCATGCCGATGAGCATCGTGATGCCCATCCCCAGATGCCGCCCGAACAAATTGCGTGCCCGTCCGGCGATTTGAAAACCCTTGAGCACGAGCAGTCCGAACAGCAAGACGACTGCCATGCTGCCGGCCAGCCCCAGCTCTTCTCCCACCAAGGCCAGCACGAAATCGGTATGCGCTTCGGGCAGAAAGAACAACTTCTGCTTTCCCTCGCCCAGCCCTACTCCGAACGATCCTCCGCTGCCGAAGGCCAAAAACGATTGTGTGATCTGAAAGCCTGCGCCGGATGGATCCTTCGTGGGATCCAGAAACATCAGAAACCGTTTCCATCGGTAGCTCGACCCAAATATCAACCCAGCGACGGCGAACAGGGCACAGAGCGACAACAACCCGAGATGCTTGATGCGCGCGCCCGCCAGGAACAACAGCGTCACGATGACCAGTCCCATGACCACGACCGTTCCAAGATCCGGCTCCAGGAGCACCAGCCCGCTGAGCGAGGCAAGAATGATCAACGGCGGCAACAGACCACGGGCAAACTGAGTGAGCTGATCCTGCTTCTTGCTGACATAGGCCGCCACATATATCACGGCCACGAATTTGGTGATTTCGGCCGGTTGTATGTTGATCGGACCGACATGCAGCCACCGCCGAGCCCCCTTGGCTGCGCTGCCGAGAGACGGCACGAGCACCAGTACCAGCAGTACGGTCGTCAGAAGCAGCATCGGGATTGCCAGCTTTTTCCAGATGACATAGTCGATCTTCGACACGATATGCATCACGAGGAGGCCGGCGCCCAACCACGCCAGTTGACGCTTGAGAAAATACCAGGGATCGTGAAACCGGTTCCCCGCCACAACCGCGCTGGCGCTGAACACCATCACCACCCCCACCAGAGCAAGAATGAGCGTGATCGCCAGTAACGCAGGATCTACCGGCACGCGCTTGGCTGTCCGCTGTGGCAAAGGTGACCAGGGTAGCATCATGGTCCCGAGGGCTTTGTGTCCCATCGCTCAGCTCTCGTTCCTTCCACATACTTCCGTCTTCACGCCGGCAGTGCCTGCACCAGAGCCTTGAATTGCCGGCCCCGGTCTTGATAATCGGCGAACATGTCGAAACTGGCGCAGGCCGGCGAGAGCAGCACGACCTCACCGGGCTGCGCCTCTTGCGCAGAGAGTTCTACGGCGTCGCGGAGCGTCGCTACGAGACGACAGCGGTCGAAATCCCCCATGGCAGCTTGGATACGGCCGGCCGCCTCGCCGATCAGGATGAGTCCCTTCACCCGTTCCCGTATTAGCTTTTCCAAGCGGGAAAAATCCCCCCCTTTGTCGCGTCCGCCGGCGATCAACCACAAAGGTTGCTCGATACCTTCCAAGGCCTTCATGACCGCATCCACATTCGTGCCTTTGGAGTCGTTCACAAAACGGACGCCGCGGCGCTCGCGGACGACTTCAAGGGCATGTTCCAGGCCGGGAAATGCATGCAGCACCGTGCGAATCGCGTCGATCGAACAGCCGCACAGCAAGCCGTAAGTGACCGCTGCCATCACGTTCTCGACGTTATGCAGGCCGATCAACCGCATGTCGTTCCGGCGACAAATCTCTTCCCGTTGTCCCCTGACCGTCGTCACGATCCGGTCGCCTTCGAGCACGGTGGCTCCCGTCACGCCGGGGACCACAAGCCCGCTACGGCTGAATCCCAGGACGGTTGCCTTCGTACGGTGGACCAATGCGGCCACGCGCGAATCATCCAGGTTGAATAGAGAATAGTCGCCGACCGTTTGATTCTTGAAAATCCCGGCTTTCGCCGCCACATAATCGTCCACCGAAGCATAGCGATCCATGTGGTCCAGCGTCACGTTGAGCATCGCAGCGATCCAGGGGTGAAACTGCTCGATCGTTTCGAGCTGAAAGCTGGATACTTCCAAGACCACATAATCATAGGGCGCGGCGCTCCCGGCCTTCGCCTGAAAGCAAGCGAGAGCCGCTTCACTGGCGGCCGTTCCCAGATTGCCACCGACGAAGGCGCGTTTTCCGCTCTCCTGCAAAAATTTGCCGATCAACGTGACGGTGGTGCTTTTTCCATTGGTCCCGGTCACGGCCACGATGGGTGCCGTCAAAAAGCGCGAGGCCAATTCCAATTCTCCGAGTACCCGGACCCCTCGGGCGCGCACGCGATTGAGAGCATCCAGCCGAGTCGGCACGCCGGGACTGATCACGACGAGGTCGGCCCCTTCCAGTGCCGATTCGTACTGCTCGCCCACGCGTACCGCGACATCCGTCTGCTCCAGCTGCTGCAGCACGGCGGTCAATTCCCGGGGGTTCTTCTGATCGGCCACGGTCACGCGCGCACCCAGTTGATTCAGCAGCCGCGCAGCCGCCACCCCGCTTCTCGCCAACCCGACGACTGTGACGTGCAAATCCTTCACGTTCACCGGTATCACCACTACCGAAGTTTCAGCGTGCTCAAACTGAGCAGCGCCAGCAAAATGGCAATGATCCAGAGACGCACGACGACTTTCGGCTCGTCCCACCCTTTCATTTCAAAATGATGGTGGATGGGGGCCATATCGAAGATGCGTTTCCCCCGAAGCTTATAGGATCCGACCTGTAAGATTACCGACAACGCTTCGATGACAAACACTCCGCCGACCAGAAGCAACAGGAGTTCGTGCTTGCTGATCACGGCCACCGTCCCCAGCGCTGCGCCCAAAGGGAGTGATCCGACGTCGCCCATGAAGACGGATGCCGGATAGGTATTGAACCAGAGAAACCCCAGACTCGATCCAAGTATGGCCCCGGTAAAGATGGCGATTTCTCCGGCGCCCTCAATGTAGGGAATAAGCAAGTATTCCGCCATGACGCGGTTCCCGGTCACGTAGGCGACGATCGTATAGGCCAGGGCGGCGATCATGACTGGTCCGATTGCCAGCCCGTCGAGCCCGTCTGTCAGATTGACCGCGTTGGAACTGCCCACGATGACGAGGATGACGAAGAGGATGTAAAACCAGCCCAGATCAGGCGTGAAGAATTTGAAAAAGGGGACGCTGAGTTTCGTCGTATAGCTGGGCAGCGAATAGAGGAAGACACCGATCGTCAGCGCCACGAGAATTTGAAAGGTAAACTTTTGCGCCGCGGACAAACCCCGCGATTGCCGCTTGATGAACTTGAAGTAATCGTCGACGAATCCCACGGCCCCGAAACCCACCGTCGCCAGCACCACCAGCCACACATAGCGATTGGTCATATCCGCCCACAGCAACGTGGAGAGTATGACAGCAAAGATAATGAGAATACCGCCCATGGTCGGAGTCCCGCTTTTGGCCAGGTGCCGCTTCGGCCCGTCGTCTCGAATCTGCTGTCCGAGCTTGATTTCCTGCAGCTTCCTGATGACCCAGGGAGCCATCACGAAGGCGATCAAAAACGCCGTGACCGCCGCATAGATGATCCGGAAACTTTGATAACGAAAGACGTTCAGAAACGAAAACTGCGTGTGCAGGGGGTACAACCAGTTGTACAGCATCCTATGGCATCTTTATCCGCCCTGGTCGGCGGGCGCTAGAGGTTCCTTGTCCGTCTCTCCGGTCAGCAGGCTTTCTTTGCGATCCGCCGCATGCCGGTCAATGCCTCCACAACCTGTTCCATGCGCATGCCTCGCGAAGCCTTCACCAGCACGACATCACCCTGTCTTACCATCGAGACCAGGGCGGCTCCAGCGGCCGCAGAATCCGGACATTCCATGATGCTATCCGGCGCCATTCCGGCCTCCCTGGCCCCTTCGGCACACTCACGTCCCAACGGACCGCAAGCCAGCAGACATCCGATGTCTTGTCCGGCGAGGAACGCTCCCGTTTCTCGATGCATCCGCTTGCTATCCGTACCCAATTCCAGCATGTCGCCCAGCACCGCGATCGAGCGTTTCCCTTGACCGATCTCTCCCAAAAGCTGAATGGCGGCCTTCATCGAAGCCGGATTGGCATTGTAGCAATCA
Source organism: Nitrospira sp. (assembly GCA_020697375.1). Next base: position 27,628 of record JAJFBJ010000015.1, read on the forward strand.
TTGATCAATCGCACGCCGTGAACCGTACTGATTTGCGACCGCATGGCGGCGGGGCGAAATTTGGACAACCCTTCCATGATGGCCGTCCCCGACAGGCCCAGGACAGACCCCACTGCCGCAGCCGCGAGGGCATTGCTGACATTGTGCAGGCCTTGCGTGCGGATGCGGACTTCGAACCTGCGACTCTTACCCGGCAACACCAGACCGAACAAAGTGCCGCCCCTTTCGTCGGTGCGGATGCTAACGGCGCGGACATCCGCCTTCGGCGAGAGGCCGAATGCCACCACGCGGCATTGCGCCCGAGCCGCTAGATACTCGAAGTACTCATCGTCGGCGTTCAACAACAGGGCGCCGTCCTGAGGCAGATGATTGAGCAATTCGGCTTTGGCCTGCGCGGATCCTTCCATGCTGCCGAAAAATTCCAAATGGTCCGGACCGATATTGGTAATGACGCCGATGGTCGGTTTAGCGATTTCGCACAACTTGGTCGTTTGTCCCTGTTGATCCACGCCCATTTCAATGACGGCGGACTGATGTCGCGGCGTGAGATGAAACAGAGTCTGCGGGACGCCGATGCGATTATTGAGATTGCCCTCGGTTTTGAGCGTCTTCCAGCGCTGCGCCACCACCTGCGCCACCATTTCTTTGCTGGTGGTCTTGCCGTTGCTTCCCGTGATCGCGATCACCGGAATGGCAAAACGGGTTCGATAGTGCGCCGCTAAACGCTGATAGGCGTCGATCGTATCCCGCACGGCGAGGATCATCGGCGATTCCGGAGATTTCGGCAGCGGCGGCAGACGAGCGTCCTCCTGCACGATGACACAGGCGGCTCCCTGAGTAAGGGCCTTGGGCACGAACGCATGACCATCGAATCGATCGCCCTGGAAGGCGAAGAAGAGATCCCCTTTCCGCACCAGGCGCGAATCGGTCATCACGCGTCGGATCCCTTGTCTCGCATGGTGCGGGGACAAGCCTGCCGGCAGTTTGGCGCTCAAGACTTCGCAAATCTCCTCCACCGTAAAAAGCGCCATCATTCCACGGCTCCCAGACTCCCGCATGCGCTTCCTCGCTTAGGCACCGCCCCTGAGTGCACAAATCGCTTCGCGCGCCACTTCCCGATCGTCAAAGTGATGTTTCGTGGTCCCCAGAATCTGATAGTCCTCGTGCCCCTTGCCGGCAATCAGCACCATATCTCCGGCTTTTGCCTCATGCATCGCCGCCTCGATGGCAGCCCGGCGATCGGCGATCATGCGGTACTGCACATGGGATCGGCTACGAAGCGCCTCTTTCACCCCCTCTTCGACTTCGCGGAGAATGGAAAGAGGATCTTCGGTGCGCGGGTTGTCCGAGGTCAGCATCACCACGTCGCTATACTCAACGGCTGCCCGGCCCATTTTCGGACGTTTGGTCCGGTCGCGATCGCCGCCGCAGCCGAACACGGTAATGATGCGTCCGGTGCGAAGCGCCTGGGCTGCAGTCAGCAACCGGACCAATGCGTCTTCGGTATGCGCATAGTCCACCACGACCGTGAAGTTTTGACCGGCCTCCACGCGTTCGAACCGCCCCGGCACATTGGAGACCGTTCCGACCGCGGATGCAACCTGGTCGAGCGTCATTCCTTCATGCAGTACCACGCCGATAGCGGCCAAGAGATTATAGACATTGTGTTCGCCGACCAACCGACTTTGTATGGCGCAGCTCCCGGCCGGGCTACGTAGCGTGAGTCGAATACCGGCCGGTGACAGCGCCACGTTCTCCGCATACAGATCGGCCTGCGGTCCCAGGCCGTAGGTCCATGCCGGCACCTCGCAGAGGTCATGAATGCGCGCGCCCCGGGGATCATCAAGATTGATGATCGCCCGTTTGCGCTCCTTGCGAGCCCCCGATCGCCCGAGCTCGACAAAGAGTTTGAGCTTCGCCTGGAAGTACCGCTCCATATCGACATGAAAATCGAGATGGTCCTGGGTCAGGTTCGTAAACACCGCGACATCGAATTCGGAGCCGGCGGTCCGATCCAGGGCCAGCGCATGGGACGACACTTCCATTACCGCCGTATCCATGCCGGCCTCAACCATCCGCGCAAAAAGCCTCTGAAGTTCCAATGCTCCCGGGGTCGTGTGAGAAGCCGGGATGGATTCCCTGCCCACGAGGTAGGCGACTGTACCGATAAGTCCGACCTGTCTGTTTGCTGCCTCAAGCAGGCTTTTCACGATGTAGGTCGTGGTTGTTTTCCCATTCGTACCCGTCACGCCGATCATCCGTAGCCCAGCTGATGGGTCGCGGTAGAACCGGCTGCCGAGGAGACCCAACGCAACGCGCGAATCCTGAACGCGAACCGAAGGAATCGATCCGGCCGCGACGCCGCTCTGCACGACGACGGCCGCCGCTCCCGCGGCCACCACGCGATCCAGAAACGCATGCCCATCGACCTGCTCTCCCTTCACTGCCACGAAGAGAGAACCGGGCTCGACCTTTCTGGAATCATCGGTCAGGCCGGTAATGAGCACGCGCTGGTCTCCAATCCGTTCCAGCACTTCAAGGGGCCCCTGAATGTCGGTGATCAGTTCATCGAGCGTCATGTCAGGATTTAAGGTTCGCCATCGCGAGCTTGATGGGATCATCCACCGCCACACCAAGATAATTGAGCACCTGCTCTCCGACACGGCGAAAGACCGGCGCGGCAACAGTGCCTCCCCAGGCCTCTCCTCGTGGCTCGTCGATCACTACGATCATCGCCAACCGCGGCTCCTCCGCCGGAACATACCCGAGAAAGGAACCGACGAGCAGTTGAGACGAATAGGCTCCGGTGCGAGGATCGACCTTTTGCGCCGTGCCTGTCTTGCCGGCCACGCGATAGCCTGGAATCGCCGCTTTCCCGCCTGTCCCGCCGGTGACGACTCCCTCCAGAAGAGTGGTCAAGGTCCGGGCTGTCTCGGCCGAGATAACACGCCGCTTCGCTTGCGGCATGGTCTGCGCCACCAACTGACCCTTGGCGTTACGGATTTCGGAAACGAGATACGGCTTCATCAAAACGCCGCCATTGGCGATGGCTGACACGGCCGTGACCATCTGAAGCGGTGTCACGCCGATTTCCTGCCCCATCGAGATGGAGGCAAGGGAACGCTTTCCCCATTGGCGCGGACCTCGCAACAATCCGGCCGTTTCGCCCGGCAAATCCACACCGGTCTTATCACCGAATCCAAATTCCTTGAGATAGTCGAAAACCCGCCACTCGCCCAGCGCCATGCCGACCTTGGCCGCGCCGATATTGCTCGACTTCTGAATCATCTGCGCGAAGGACATCCATCCTAATTTTTCATGGTCGTGAATGATCGTCCTGGCGATCGGCAGCTGCCCGTTTTCGCCGTAAATCATGCTGTCGGGCCTCATCACCTTTTCCTCAAGCGCCGCCGCCGCAATGACGGCCTTCATCGTCGAGCCCGGCTCATAGGCATCCGTCAGCGCGCGATTGCGCCAGCGGTCGGGAGCCAACGCCGCGACCGCGTTAGGATCGAACCGCGGGCTGACGGCCATGGCCAGTACCTCTCCGGTCCTGGGATCCATGACGATGATCGTACCGGACTTGGCATTGGATCGGCTCACCGCCTCATCCAGCTCTTTTTCAGCGATATACTGAATCACTTCGTCCACAGTCAGGGTCAGGCTGTGACCGGCCGCGGCCCCTTCTTCATTGAGTCCCCTTGGAAAGACCGCGCGTCCCAAGGCATCCCGCTGTAACACCACAGCTCGTTTTTCGCCCCGCAGGTATTGCTCGTACCGCAGCTCTACCCCTTCCAGCCCGCGATCGTCCATCCCGGCGAATCCCAATACATGCGAGAGCAGCGGACCCTTCGGATAAAAGCGCCGCCCCTCCATAACCACCCCTACACCACCGAGGGAAAGCCGCTCGAGCCGTCGCCCCTGCTCCGGCTCAAGCTTTCTCGCCAGCCACACGAAATGTTTTTCCTGTTTCAGTTTTTTTTCGATTTCCGTCGCCTTCACATGCAAAATCGGCGAGAGGCTTCTCGCTGTCTGACCCGGATTGTCAAGGGATGTCGGCACGCCGAATACGGAGGGCACGTCCATGTTCATGGCCAGCACCTTGCTGTTCCGATCATAGATCGTTCCACGCGCGCCTTCGAGGGTGATATTTTTCTGATGTTGTCGATCGGCCCTCAGCGTCAGGGCCTCGGCCTGCATGACCTGCAGATTCACCAAACGGACGAGGACCAGTATAAATGCAATGACCAGCCCGCAAGCCACGACTCTACGGCGACCACGAAAGGGCATTGCGGCCACTATCGCCCTCTCCGTGTCACCATATTTTTGGCGATCCGCATTTCGCCCTCCGCGACGATCGGATTCGCCGGCGCCTCCGGCTCGATATTAATGACGACGACCTGACCTTTTTCCGGTTGCATCATCCCCAGTTTGTCACCGGCCAAACGAGCGATCCGTTCTGGCGCCGTCAGAGTTGAGAGCTTCACGCGCAGCTCGTCGCGTTCGCGCTCAAGGGCCACCTTCTGAATCTTCAATCGCTCTATGTGATAGCCGATACGGACAATGTCCACCCGCTCCCACACAAACAGTAATATCAGCGAGGTGACCGCGGCAAATGCGACGGCTTTCATTGCATACTCTCCTTGGATATCCGCTCTCCGACGCGCAACTTGGCGCTTCGTGAACGCGGGTTTCGACATCGCTCGATTTCCGAAGCCATGACCGGCTTTTTCGTCAGCACGCTTAGCAAAGCTCCGGAGCCTGCCGCCAGAGCCCGAAACGTATGCTTCACGATTCTATCTTCCAGCGAATGAAACGAAACGGCACAAACACGGCCGCCCGGCACCAGCAGGTCCACGGCATCCCGGAGCGCCGGCTCAAGCACGTCCAATTCATGATTGACTGCGATGCGCAACGCTTGAAAGGTACGCGTGGCGCAATGAATGCGCCCATGGCGATATGAGGCCGGCACGGCTCGCTCCACCACGGCTGCCAGTTTCCAGGTCGTCCCGATCACTTCCTGCATCCTTGTCTGCACAATCGCCCGGGCAATTCTCCGTGAATACCGCTCTTCCCCGAACCGGTAGATCAGATCCGCCAATTCTGTTTCGGGCAGATCACGGACCAGATCCACTGCCGTGCGTCCCTCAGTCTGGTCCATGCGCATGTCCAACGGACCGTCCTCCCGGAAGCTGAATCCACGCTCCTTGCGATCGAGTTGAGGAGATGACACACCAAGATCAAAGATCATCCCATCGATCTGCCGCAGTCCACTTTCATGGACATGGGTCTTGAGATCCCGAAAGTTCCCATGCCGTAAGTGCACACGAGCCATGCGGTCTTGCAGACGACTTTGCGCCTCCGCGAGCGCTGCAGCATCGCGGTCGATTCCAACTAGGATGCCATTTGGAGCGCTGTGATCGAGGATGCGAGCAGCGAGTCCTGCGTATCCGAGAGTGCAGTCCACGTAAACTCCACCTGGTTTGCACTGTAGCCAAAACAAGATCTCTTCGACTAAAACAGGGTCGTGAGACTCATGAGCAGGATCCATCTTTCCATTTCCACCCACTTCATCCCACCATTGGGCTGGAGTATACACTCAACCAAATGACTGTCAATCAATTTTGCCCGCATAATCAATAATATTGTTTCATCCAGCAAATGATATGAACAAGAATGAACAGAAAGTTATCCACAATGTGGATAGTGCTGTGGGGAACTCTCCCACCACTAAACGTGGAGTTCAAATACGGACCTAAAAAGCATGGTTGTTTTGTCAATGAGCGGGTGCAATGGGACGCGTTGTTCTCATAATATCCCCGGAAGAAAGCGAACCAGACGTGTGCCGCCGTACCCTACGGGTATAAACGGTACAGCATCCTTGGGAAGGGAATCGTTTCTCGTACATGCTCCAGCCCGCAAATCCAGGCCACCGCCCGTTCAATGCCCATTCCAAAACCGGCATGCGGAACTGAGCCGTACCGTCGGAGGTCGAGATACCATTGAAATGCTTCGACCGGCAGATAGTGGTCCTGAAGACGGGCTAAAAGTCTGTCCTGCCTGTCAATTCGTTGCCCCCCACCGATGATCTCCCCGTATCCTTCCGGGGCCAATACATCCATGCAAAGCGCGAGATCATGACGATCCGGGTCCGTCTCCATATAAAAGGCTTTGAGCGCCGCAGGGTACCGATGCACGATCACCGGCCGATCGAATTCATTGGAAAGAATCGTTTCCTCATCGCCACCGAAATCCTCTCCGCGCTTCGTAGGATTTCCCTTCTGTTGCAGAATCTCAACGGCCTCGTCATACGTGATGCGGGGAAAAGGCGTTGTGACGCGCTCCAACTTCTGCAGGTCGCGCTCAAGGATGCGAAGTTCCGCGCGGCGCGACCTCAATACATCGGCCACGATATGCGATAAAAACTGTTCGGCCAAATCCATCATGTCCGGCAGCTGTGCAAACGCTACTTCGGGTTCAACCATCCAAAATTCCATCAAATGGCGTCGAGTCTTGGATTTCTCTGCGCGAAAGGTCGGGCCAAAGCAATACACCTTGCCGAAGGCCGCTGCCGCCGCCTCACTGTAAAGTTGTCCGCTCTGGGTTAGGTAGGCCGTCTCCTCGAAGTATTGAGTCTGAAACAATGTCGTGGTTCCCTCGCAGGCATTCGGCGTGAAAATCGGAGCATCCACCAGCGTAAATCCCCGATCATCGAAAAAATTCCGACAGGCGCGAATAATTTGGTGACGGACTCGGAGAACGGCATGTTGCCGGCTGGAACGCAGCCAGAGATGGCGGTGTTCCATGAGAAACCCCGTCCCGTGTTCTTTGGGTTGAATGGGAAAAGGTTCCGCCACCTGCAGCACATCAAGATGGCTGACATCGAGCTCATACCCGCCAGGTGCACGAACGTCGTGGCGCAACATTCCGGTCACAACGACACTCGACTCCTGCGTGAGCTCACCTGACCTCGCAAACTGCTCCTCCCCCACCGCTCCCTTGCTGACTACCGCTTGGATGTCTCCGGTTCCATCCCGAAGAATCAGAAAATGCAATTTCCCCTTGTCGCGCCGGCTGCGAAGCCATCCGCGAATCGTCACCTCCTTCTCGGCATGAGCGGCCGCTTCATCGATGTAGATCACAGACATGAGCAGATCCTTCAGTTATGGACATTGACGGATGCGGGCAAGGAAGGAAGCGTAGCGAACGGCGGAGGGGTTTTCAAGCGCATCGTAATTAGCCCGTTTCGTTGACACAACTTCGTCCCAAGGGCATCATCATATTCCTTATGCGCATGACATCCGTTCACCATACCAACCTTCTTTCGCCTCTGTTCATCACCGTTGTTCTGCTTAATCCAACATCAGCTCCACGAGCGGGAGAGTTCAGGCTGGATAATCCCTTAAACCCGCCGGGAAAAATCTATTGGTGTCCGAACCGCACGGCCGACAAGCAGATCACGGCTACCCCTGACTCTGGCTGCTCCGCCCTTTATGACGCGCAGCACGATTCCAGGATACCGAACACAGTCGACCCATCCGGCCATGACGAATCGGCTCAAAAAGAACCGCTCAGGATCGTCGATATTCAGAATGAAGCCTCGAAGTTCGCCAAGGAGTACCGCGAATTCGTCGACTGCTGCGCCAGTGACTGGGATTCGATCGAACGAATCGACGAACTGCTAGCGCGATCCCATCACATCCTGATGTCGGTCCAGCAGAAGGGTGTGTACAACAGCGCCGGTTTCGGGGTGGGCAGCGGTGCGGTCGGGTTGGGCGGAGGCGCGGGCCAATCACCAAAACTCGGAACCTTCGCGCGCCAGTGGACCCTCAGTGAAATCGTCGGCACCGTCGCCACCGCGCGGGACGATCTCGCCAAAATAAAAACCCGGCTCAAGGAGCTCGGTGAGCAACTCGAACAAGTCGACTCCCTGGGTTATGAGCAGCGCGCGAAAGAGGAGCGGCGCATCGAGGAGGAACGCGAAGCGATCAAGCGCCAGATGCGGCCCAGGAAACCACCGGCTTCGGCCCCGACTGGTATGGATATTCAAGACAGCACGATCCCGACAAGGATCGGCGGAGACATCGAGAACACGAATTTGAACCGCTCGCTCAATCCCAGCTTCGGAGCCGACATCGGGTCCACGGTCTCGCCCTATAGCGACGTCAATGAATCGCTCCGTCCCCGACGGGGAGAAGACCTCAAGGATAGCAACCTGCCGGATCGCATCGGACCCCACACGCAGGACACCACCCTGCCGAATGCGTTCGGATTTGATATTAACGGGGCCGACAATGTAGACGGCAGATCGTCCCTGCAGATGCGCGGAGTCGGCCCATCGATCGGCGATTCACCTCTGAACAGCCAATCCCGCCGGTAGGCTCTTATCCATCAGTTTCGCGCTGGCCCTACTCTTTCGGAAAGGCTGAAGGAAGAGCTTCCCAATGGACGCCTCCGTCGACACTCCGGTACAAGCCGCTGCCATTGGTTCCGGCGTAGAACAGCTTGGGATCGATCGCGCTCTGCGCCAGTGACCGCACGTTGGTCGACGCCAAGCCGTCATTGAGAGTCGCCCACGTCTTCCCACCGTCCTCACTCCGATGAATTCCGTCTCGTCCGGCCAGATAGAGCACATCCGAGCGCGCACGATCCAGCACCATGGCCATCAGCATTTGATCATGGAGCGACTCGCCCATACGCACCCAGGAGGCCGCACCATCCGTTGTTTTAAAGAGACCGGCCAGCGTCGCGGCATAGACAGTCTCCGGCGAAAACGGATCGACCTGCACCGAGATGACACTCAGCGCGCGCGATGTCTTCACCATGCCGGCCGGCACCAGGCCGTTATTCACTTGCACCCAATGCGCCCCTTGGCTGATCGATTTGTAGACCCCGCCGCTTGTGCCGGCATAGAGCAGGGATGATCGAGTGGGATCCATTCCAAGCGCCATGACCATCAACACTTCCTTCATGCCTTCCATCCGTTTGGTCCAACGCTCGCCGCCGTTTTTTGATTCAAATACGCCCATAGTGGTGGCCAGGAAGAGATGTGTGTCGTCGGACGGGTCGAAGATGAACTGGTTCACGACGGAAGAAATCGTGGCATCATCCAGCCCAATGCGTAATGAGGTCCAGCGCTGGCCCCCGTCATAACTCTTATACACGGCATCGCCTTTGGTGCCCGCATAGATGGTCGCGGGGTAGGACGGATCGATTGCCAGCGCAATCACACGCGAATAGCTCATCCCCTTGGAGAGATTGGTCCAGGTCTTTCCGCCATCGCGCGTTTTGTAAATATAGTCATTGGTCGCGATATAGATGATGTCGGGATTCGTCGGATGCAATTCAATGACGACGATCGGATCGCTGCCGGTGCAACCACCCAAATACAACGTGAGGAAAAGCACACAGATAAGAATTCTAGTCATATTACAAACTGGCGGAGTCCCTATGGGATGAATACCCGGGTCGTCTGGCAAGGCCTCAGCTAGAGAGGAGGCAGGAACGCATCGACCTTGGACGTCGAGCCTCAGAACCAGGCCAGAAGGCAGCTGGAGGCTTTTTTCACCATCCGGTCAGCGATAGTTGGTGAACTGCAAATCAATACCAAAATCTTTCCCCTTCAAGAACGCAATCGCAGCCTGTAGGTCATCCTTGCTTTTACTGAGCACCCGCACTTGCTCACCCTGGATTTGCGCCTGCACCTTTAATTTGGATTCTTTCACGGCCTTCGTAATTTCCTTGGCCTTCTCCGTCGAGATGCCGCTCTGAATCTTGATGACCTGCCGAACCGTGGCGCCGAGCGCTTCTTCGATCTTGCCGTAGTCCAGCGCCTTCAGCGAGACCGCGCGCTTCACGCACTTGGTCTTGATGATCTCATTGACCGCATTCAGCTTATACTCATCATCCGAGAGGACCACCAGTTCCTTTTCTTTCTCTCTCAACGTAATCTCGCTCTTCGAATCCTTGAAGTCAAACCGCTGCTTGATCTCCTTGGTCGCTTGATCGACGACGTTTTTCATTTCCTGCATGTTCACTTCCGACACCACATCAAAGGACGATTGATCAGCCATGGTTGTATTCCCTCGCACTCATCATATTTTTAAAGCATCGTGACCAATAAACCTGGGCGATCTGCTGAACCTGCATGCCCTCCACAAGTCTACTCCAAGCCGGCAGACCATCGCTTGCCATAGATATTCGTCCATTGGAAGTCAGCAACAGCCGCCGCCCTGCGGCAGACGAAAACGCGTGGCATCTTCGCGATGAATCGCCGTCTGCACGCGGGCAGCCGACCCTCCTCCGGCCATCGCAATCACTTCGCTGCTGGTAAACGGACGCTTGAGAATCACATACCCGTACCATTGCCTCCCGCTGTCGATCAGCACGATCATGCCGAGAATCGCCACCACCGCGACCAACAGGGCATCGAGATAGAGCGCGAAGGCCTGAGCGCCGGCCGCAAGTGTCGAGGCCTTCTTCATGAACATCCCGAACATTTCGTATGATCCGGCCAGCGTAATCGCTCCGACAAACAGCATGGGCACTGCCGTCACCCAGAGATACTGCGATTTCCACATCTTGATCAAGACCGTCGTGCCGATGCAGAGCGCCAAGGTTCCCAGCAATTGATTGGCGGCGCCGAACATCGGCCAGATCGTGGAGATGCTGCCCGTGCCGATCAGGTAGGTCCAGGCGCCGACCACAATTCCGCTGCTCAGCAGCACGCCGGGCCACCAGTTCATCTGTCGAAACGGCGCATAGACCCGCCCGGCCATTTCTTGAATCAAATACCGGGCCACGCGGGTTCCCGTGTCGATGGTGGTCAGAATGAACAACGCCTCGAAGACCAGCGCGAATTGATACCAATAGGCCATCAGCCCTGCCATGCCCGGCAGGGCCGCAAAGATCGAGGCCATCCCCACCGCGAGAGACACCGCGCCACCAGGCCTTCCCGCCACATCCACTTCGACGAGCTGCGAGAGTTCGTGAATCCGGGAAGGAGGAAACCCCATCGCCGCCAGCGCGTCGGCAGGCAACATGGTGTTGATGGCCAGATAATCGCCGGGAATCAATACAGACGCCGCAATCAAGGCCATCACGCCGACGAAACTCTCCAAGAGCATCGCCCCATATCCGACCGTGGCCTGCGACTCCTGCTCAATCATCTTGGGCGTCGTACCGGACGAGACCAGAGCGTGGAACCCCGACACCGCGCCACAGGCAATCGTAATGAAAAGAAACGGAAATAATGTCCCAGGAATAATCGGCCCTCCGCCGGACGCGAATGAAGTGACCCGCGGCATCTCAATGGTCGGCGCCATCAAGACGACCCCGACGCCTAAGAGCAACACCACACCCAGCTTCATGAAGGTCGAAAGATAGCCTCGGGGCACCAGCAACATCCAACCCGGCAGCACGGATGCCAGAAATCCATACCCGGCCAGGAGCCACACCAGCGTCGCGCGATCGTACTCAAACCATGGCGCAACCGGCGACTGCGCCACGACACGACCAAACAGAACGGCGGCAACCAGTAGCGCGACGCCCAGCAGCGACACTTCGGCAATCTGCCCCGGACGAAACTTCTGCAAATAGAACCCCATCATGAACCCGATGGGAATCGTCATCGCAATCGTGAAGGTCCCCCAGGCATTGTGGTAGAGCGCATTGACGACCGCGAAACCTAACCCGGCCAGTGCCACCACCACGATGAACAGCACCGCCACCGCCGTCGCCGTCCCGGTGATGGCGCCGAGTTCATCATGCGCGATTTCAGGCAACGAGCGGCCGTTCCTCCGCATCGAAGCGACGAGGATGATGAAATCCTGCACCGCGCCAGCCAGCACCGCGCCGATCACCAGCCAGAGAAAACCGGGGAGAAAGCCGAACTGCGCCGCCAGCACCGGTCCCAACAATGGACCGGCTCCGGCAATCGCCGCGAAGTGGTGGCCGAACAGCATGACCTTATTCGTGGGGTGAAAATTCACGCCGTCATTCAAACGCACGGCGGGAGTCAGGCGCTTGTTATCCAGTTGCAGAACCCGGCGCGCCAGCCAGCGGCCGTAGAAACGAAAGGCCAACACATAGATGCAGGCCGCCGCCACCACTAGCCAGAGGCCGTTGACCTTTTCATGAGGACTGACAAGGCCGGTCACGAAGGCCATGGAGGTCGCGCCAAGAAGGGCGAGGAATACCCAAAGCATGTGCGTTAACGCCGACATGCGCGGCATCCTAACACAAAAGGAAAGAGGCGGGAGGAATCAGGGTCCCCTTCGTGCTCGTGGAACGCGCGCCCTCGGAAGGCCTCGTTCGACCAGCGCAATAGAAGGGCAGCCTAATCCCTCCCGCGGAGGTACAGTCAGCAGGGCCTTCTGACATTGTTGGACACGCACAGCGAGGGCATACCTGATCACTCCAACTTATCAGCGGATTGTGGTATCAATCTTCATGCCCGAAACTCCTCTCCTCCTATTATAAAGACTTCACTGGCAAACCTTGCACGGCAGATGAACTAAAGTCTTTCTTGTCTAAACCCAAGAGATCCGAAGTCCTGTTTCTATGCGCTTTACTTAATACAGTATTGGAAACATGGAGCGGCCGGATTAGGGATGATGTCGATAGACATTTAGTGAGCATGGCCTTCCTGCCGGAACACGCCAGCCGACTCGAACGCATGATGTCATCAGCATCTCCACCCAGGGTGGTTTTCATCGCATGCAGATACTGTTCGTCGCAAAACAGGCTGTTATGTTCTGCGAAGATGACGAGAACGTCCTTGATCGCTTTAGGGATCCTTACTGGGGAGGCCTAGGCTTGGCTTTCCTCATGGCAAATGATCTTCTTCATTTCGATCTTGCTTACCGAGAAAGAACGACTACCCAACAACTCCTAATAAGGATGATTCATTCAATCTCACTTCTGGAGTCCTGGGGAAGAAGTTCCTTCACCAGCAGGGTTGGCAGAGCATGGTTGATGCTGAAAAGGTTCCCCCCCCCTCAAGGAAGCACTAGTTACTTCAACATCGAACAAGCGTTTCGCAACGCTTCGGGTCTCTCCACTGAAGAATACCTCGCACTTTGTGTTGGCGTGATTAGCCACTATTTGGACCTCACCTTCGAACAAATTATTGCAATGGATAACAGCATCGCGCTAACCAAAGAATGGTTCACCAAAGCTGGAGTTGATTCCAAATCGGTAGATAACTTTCTAGAGGACGTTTCGGCTTCCCCTGCGACTATGGCCACCAAGTTCCTGACAAAAAACTGGGGGCCCTCGGACATGACTTGGTTTCGTGACAAGCCTGTCTGCAGAGTAACGGGCGACGTGCTATTCGCACTGGACACAAAATGTCTAGCGGAAAAACTGGAGTCAGGAATTTTTTGGCGAACCCATAACTCTCTGGGTACAAACAAGGAAAAACACCGACTGCATAACTATTGGGGAGTTGCCTTCGAAAACTACATGAACTGGCTTCTGGAGCAAGCCTGCAGAAATAGCCAAAATAGGTTCTACCCTTCTCCCAAATATGAAAAAAATGGTGAAGAGGTCTGTGATGCCATTATCATCTCTGGAAGTGATGCGGTGTTTCTCGAATACAAAGGAAGCACAATTACCGCCGAATCAAAATACTCAGGTGACTTGCATGAACTCGCTGCAGAAATTGAAAGTAAGCTGATTGGCACAGAATCGAAACGGAAAGGTATTAGGCAACTGACGCGGGCCATCCTGAATGTATTCGGGAAGCATTCTTCTGTTGCTGTCCGAGACATCGATCTTTCACAGGTCGATACAATTTTCCCTTTGCTCGTCACGCGCGATGATATTGGTGGTTGCTGGGGGATCTCTCAGTATTTACAGACGAAGGCCGAAAGCTTCTTTAATCGACGGAGCATCAAGCCCAAAACCGTTACCCCAATATTCTGCCTCTCAAGCGAAGGGATTGAAGGAATATCAGCATACCTTCAGGATGAACTGCTTTCTAACTTGCTCCACGGCTGGTACAGGAACGACCCTGGTCGCTACTGGTCATTTCAAACAAAGACAATTCTGTGAGCAGAGCGCATGGCTTCAAAAACAACCCCGATCTCGACGCAGCCTTTAAGATGGTCTTTAAGGATGCGATACGCCTGCTATTCCCTGATTCTAGGCCAGTCGATCCTTGAATAACCTGCGACCGTCACGACCACGCGATGGCAGTGCGGATCGCCGATAGGTATTGAAGCCGGCGGAGACGATAAGGTCTCTCTATTGCAGTATGGTGCAGCCGGCTGCGGCGCGAGCAGGAGGGGTTTCAGAGTTATACAGAGACACGAACGAGGAAGAAAATTGCCGAGGTCACGAAGGGGCGTGCTTGCGAAAGAACTTTGCGATTGTGTCTTTTCCAGTCTGGCCTTGAGCAGTCTCCAACACAATCGATTCAAAATCCGGCTCACCGGCTTCCAGCGTGAGCCCGTTGAGCTTCAGGAACACGAACGCAGCCATTGATCCAGTTCGCTTGTTGCCATCGAGGAACGGATGGTTTTGAACGATATGATAAAGATAGGCCGCGGCCATTTCGAATAGGTCGGCATGGAGATACTGACCGCCAAAACCGGCCTCCGGCATGCCGAGCGCAGACTGCAGCAGTTCAACGTCGCGGAGGCCGAGGTTCCCTCCGTATCGTTGAATTTGGTCTGCATGGATCTCGATGACGTCTTCTATCGAGAGGAACCGTAGACCAACCATCGGTTACGCCAGTCTTTTCAGCATCTTTCCATATCTGCGGTTGCCATCCTCTAGCGCCGCACGGAACTTCTTCTGCCGCGCGGCATCCTGAGCCGGCGTCACGATGAGGCACTTCCCGTCCGTTTTGATATTGAGCGGCGTCTCTGCGTCGATCTCCAGCAAATCGAGCACCCCGCGATCGATTATGAGAGCCAGGCTATTGCCGTGCTTGGTCAGCTTTTTGATCATGTGCGCATCTCCCATGGTACTACAATGTGTATCCATCCTATCACCATGTGTCGATGGGGTAAAGCCTGCTCAGGCAAGTCTGACTGATCACGAGATGGCTGACCAGTTGCCCTCGAATCCGCACAACCTCTCACCCAGTTTGCTTCCTCCATCCATTCCGTAGATCATAGCCCATGCGTCTGCTCAAGTGGCTGTTCGTTGTGCTCATTCTCCTGGTCATAGCCGGAGCAAGCTATCAATTCGCCGGCATGATGCTCGACCGGAAGCACTACCCGCCCCCTGGGAGGTTGATCGACGTTGATGGTCACCGACTCCATATTCTTTGCACCGGCGAGGGAAGCCCGACCGTCGTACTGGAGGCCGCAGCGCCGGGCTGGTCACTCTATTGGAGTCTGGTACAGCCTGAGGTGGCCCGTGTTACAAGGGTCTGCGCCTATGATCGTGCCGGTTTCGGGTGGAGTGAGCCCGGTCCTTTGCCCCGCACCGGAGCACGGATGGCGCGAGAGCTCCACACTTTACTTGATCGCGCTGGAATCTCCGGGCCCTATGTTCTTGCGGGGCATTCGCTCGGCGGATTCATCGTCCGGCTCTACCGCGAACAACATCCCGATGAAGTCGTCGGCATGTTGTTGGTGGATGCAGGCCATGAGATGGAATTACACCAACCTGAATTCAGGGCATTCGTGAAGGCCGGCAAGCAGGCTCTCCCTGTCATTCGTGCGATGACAGTCCTGGGCATCCTGCGACTCTTCGCGTCATTCGATATGCTGCCTCCGTTTTTAGTCGAGCAGGAGGAGAAAGTGCCTGAAAAGATTCGTCCGATGCTCCGCGCCGGCTGGTTACGAACCAGCTACAGCGCCGCTCTAGCCGAGGAGGCGGGGGTCTTGGACGAGACACTGACACAGGTGAAGCGATCGCCCTCGCTCGGCAATCTGCCTCTGGTCGTGCTGACCGCTACCGGTCCTGTGTGGTGGCCGGACATGCCGGGTGATGTGAATCCAGATAAATTTCGGCGGATGTGGCTGGAACTCCAACAGGATTTAACGAAGCTTTCTTCTCAAAGCCGCCAGATGTTCGCCGACCAGAGCACGCACTTCATCCAGTTCGATCAGCCTGATCTCGTCATCGACGCGATCCGTCAAATCATCGACATCACGCGCAGAACATCTGCCATTCAATAGATGCCGCCATGCCCATCCTGATAGAACCGCTGCCGCGGCACCTTCTCTAAGGACGGACCGGCTCATAAACTTGGTAGCGCCCGATAGTTTTGACGAGCCGCACATGGTTCTGCTCGATCAGGGGCTTGTAAAATCCAGCCCACCTGCCGAAATCACCGACCACGATGTAGTCTGGACGAGCCGCCAGAGGGTCGTATGTAACCGTCCGTGTTCGATCCAGCTCATGCGAAAACACTTCAACGAGGATCCTAGGCGGAGCATAGGTATAGGCGCGATTGAGAAACAGAAACAGCTCGCTGTCATACGTCTCGATCAGAGCGGCCGGTGAGGTCGCCGTATTCAGATAGTGCGTGACGGCGAAGAGGTCTCGATCATCTTCGCGCGATCTGAACGCGTACCGTTCCTGACTCGCCGTCCAGCCCATAACGCACAGGAGGATAACAACTATCGCCGCCTTGCCTCCGTCACCGGCGGCTAGCTTGTTGCGTACGAGGTTCGACAGGGCTCTCCTCAGGAACTTCAGGTCGAATCCCCCGGTGAAGTCATAAAAAAATGCCGCGGTGAAGGGAGCGGCGAGGAACAAGCCCGGCAAGGCATAACGAGGCTCTCCGGCACAAAGGAAGGCAAACCAGGCCAGCCAACTTCCGGCCAGCAGCAGAAGCATCGTCCGGACCGTTCCTTCTTGGGTGGTTCTATGGTCGGATTCAGTCTTCCGCCGGAGACGCCAAGCGGCATACGCCAAACCGATCGGATACTCCGGCCAGGAGACGAACAGGTACGAAATCGTCTCCGCGCGGATCGAAGGCACCAAAACCAGCGCGATCGCCTCTGTCATGCCGGGCACCGGCGGATGCGGAATGGTGTGTCCTGCCAACAACAGATCCTTCACCACAAGAAGGAGTCGGTATCCCACCCAGGATCCGATGAGGGCCATGATTAAGCGGCGAACGGTCAGCCAGTCTCGCTGCACGGCGCCCAGCACCATCGCCCCTGCGAGAGAGAGCACGAGAAACGGGGCCAATTGCGCTTTGGTCATCCAAGCGACCGACCAACAAGCGACTGCGGCGGCCAACCATCGCCGCTGATCGCTTCGCAGATAACAGGCGTATCCGGCCAATAAGAAACACAACATGGGCATTTCGCCCATCACCTGGCGACCGATATACAACGGGTGGATCGACCATTTGAGCGGAATGAGAATCAGGAGTGCAAGGGTGGCAAAGGCCACAGGCCGGCTGTAGATGCGACGCGTGACAACGTACAACAGCAGGAATGCGCCGTACGTATACAGCAGACCGACCATTCTGGCCTGCCATATGCCGATGCCGAACAATTTGAAACTGGCGGCGACCGACGCCACCATAGGGAAATGCGCCGCCAACGCCGGCGGAGCCGGCTCGCCGCGCAGCAGGCAGCCATAATGACCCGACTCTACCCAGGTGCGCGCGGCACACACAGTCCAACCCTCATCGAACCAGAGCGGGGGAAAGCTTTCGAGGTGAACCAGTCCGCTGCCGAGCACAATGAGAAACAACACGCCGGCCACGATGAAGTCCGTCGCGGTGGACGTGCGCTCAATCCGTTTTGTGATTGTATGTGAGCCTGTCGTTACAGAAAGGTCCATGCGGCAGAAATCTCCAATGACGCCGTTGCCGGACGAGAGTCATGCAGCTCGATAGGTATAGGCCATAATGTTCTGGAGGCCGGCCCAGGCCCGCTCGTCTGCGATCTTTGGTGGATCGATGAGTAAGTTTTCACTCGCTTCAGTTGCCCTGTGACAAATCAATGATCGTGCGCCACCTGTCCCTCTGCTTATACCGATGCAGACAGCCGTTCGAGGGCCTCTGCGTTCGGTTCTATGCCCTGTGCCTGTTTTGTCCCATCGGGAATGAGAAACGGCGCACATCGGTAGACTGCCACGGTCACCGGACCGTCTCCATGGAGCGCACGCAATGCAGCCTGCAAGCTCGGCCAATCACCGAACCATTGAGCATTCGGAAAGAGACCATGCAAATCCCTTGGTTTCAAGCCTGGTGACAGGACCATCATGTGATGCTGCTTCTGGCGGACCAACTTGGCCACCGTCATGACTTTCTCGAAGGGACGATCGAGGTCGGCAAGCCGAAAGTTCCTGATGCGCCGGGCGATGCGTGACCAGAGCGGGCTTGCCACAGGGAACAACTCATGGGTACCCAAACCAAGGGGGCAAGCGGCAATTACCACTCTGGATGCTGCGCCGGCAGCGCGTTCTATCGGCCACAGGCCTCGATCCTGCGCGAACTGCCAACTGGTATCGAAAGGGTACATATCGGCCACCACAATATCTGCCTGGGGCGGCAGGGCCACCCCATACATGCTCCGGGCCGCGCGGACTCCTTCTTCATGCGCCGCGACGACATCACCGGCGAACAGTCCGTTGATTTGCCGTCGCTGATTGAGCGTGACATTCGCGATAAAATCGAGACCC
The DNA here is from genome assembly GCA_020697375.1 of Nitrospira sp. The sequence goes on from JAJFBJ010000015.1 coordinate 46,231, forward strand.
ACTTTCCTCGCCACGGCGACCATATCCTGCCGCAGCTCCGTGTGGATCGAGCCGCCGCGTTCACGGGACCCGCGAAGATAATCGTGCATCATCCGCGTCGTCTCAACACCACAGACCGCTGGAAGAATGATCTTGGCGCCGCCTGAATATCCGGCGACAGGATGGGGATAGATGCATCCGATTCCGATCTTGAGGTCACATTCCATCACGAGACGATTGATTCGAAGCGGCAAGCCGCCCGGAGACTTGCCGAGATCCACCAGCTCACCGCGGCTATCATGGGCCGTGACCCTGATCGCGGGCGAAAGGCCGGTTCCCACTTTTTTCGCCATGTCCTCGACTGTAGCGGGGGGATGTGTGCCTCCCGCGAGCAGGACAGTGATCGCCCGTTCAGACATGCCGCCCCGCGCCAACTCTTCAATGAGCAGTGGAAGAAGATCGGCGGCGGGGGTCGGCCTCGTGAGGTCGTCTACCACGATGACGGCCTTCGTTTTGGCTTTTGCGATCTCGGAGAGTCGCGGAGCTCCAATCGGCCGGCTCAGCTTCTCGCGCATGGCATCTGCAGTCAGCGCCGGCCGTTCCTGAGGACCAACCTCGACAATGCGCCAGGAGGGAGGAAAGTCGATTGCCAGGGTTTCATCTCCGAACCAGGCTTTCGTGCGTAGATGCAACTTGCTCATAGTTTGGATTCCATCCTCCAGGAATTGGATGCTCTCTCAACAGACATTGGGGTCTTGGCTGTAGACGTCCGCCTGTTCTTCAATAGTTCCCAGAAAAACCCGGCGGCCTGACACTTCTCCCCACACCAAAAAATCCAGAAGTGCCGCTTCTGTTGGAATTGTCTCCATTCAAACGGCCCGAGCAATTTTTCCCACAAGGCCCTGAACCAGCGCGGATTGGCTTTCCTTCCACCGCATCCCCACAGCAGACTGTCCTGAGGGATGACGCCGCTCGCATCGGCCCGCATCGTACGAAACAGCTTTGCGATTCCCGCTCCGCGTTGGAACGCATGTCCGAAATAGCGCGACATCGTCACCTGTCGTAGATGGGTGACCGGATTGGGCACATAGACCATCGTGGCGCCATGCTTCCGCAGCCGCCAGATGAGCTCCCAATCCTCGCCTGATCCCGCAAACCAGGGATTGAACATATACCCGTCTTTCCGCTGGCAGAGAGCCAGCCAGTCCCGCCTGATCAAGAGGTTTCCGCTGTTGCCGACCAACCCGCCTGCATCGGCCTGTTCGGTCGAAGGCAAAGGAATGCGGCGACGGACCGCGTCCAACAAGGGATCGGTCTCTTGAAACGTACCTCCCGCAGCAACCGCCCGGTGACGATCGAGCGCCTCGACTAATCGCTCCAACCAATCTGGAGGCGGAATTCCATCGTCATCGACAAACGCAATCAAATCGCCCGTCGCCCTGGCAATCCCTTCATTTCTTGCCCAGGCCGCGCCGCGCCGGTGATGATCGACGACCACGATCACTTCATCCGGCGGCCTCGTCTGTATTTTCAATGCCGCTTGGCACAGGGCCAACGTCTCCCGGCCCACGGTGGGAACGATGACTGAAACGCTGTGCTGATCGAGCGGCATGCTGCTCGTCTCGCTCTTAATTCCACGCCAGGGACTTCAACCGAAGAAGCACGGGCCCGACGTACCGCAGAAGCGTTTCTCCCGTTCGCCGCAACGTACCGGGCAGGCTTTGCACCAACCGATCCACTTCATCGACCTGCAGAAGACCGAGCCAAAACACTCCGCACCAATAGGCGATCACGCCGGCGAGAGCCCCGACTGCGAGGGACAATATCGGTATCGACACCAAGGCCGCTGTCCCGGCAACAGCGGCGCCAGCGCCAATCAGCAGCATGATCAACTTCAGAACCGCTAATCCTTCAAAGATATGGACCTGCCGCCGACGTAACACCCAGGCGTAGCCGAACGCCACCAGCGCGAATGACGCCGAGGTGGCCACGGCAGCGCCGGAGGCTCCCCAAGTGGGAATCAAGACCCAGCACAGTCCCACGTCGGCCAAGACTGTCACGCCCATGGTTCGGATGAGATGGGCTCCGTCGCCGCCGGCTTGAATGACCGGCCACATCACACGGGCCAAGGCGTAACACAGGGCGCCCGGAACCAACAGCCGCAAGCCCACGGCGGCTTCACTGAATTGCGGCCCGAAATACAGCAGGATGATTTTGTCGCCCAATATCGAAACCAGCAGAAGCAGAAACACGGTTCCCAGCAGCACGTAGCGCATGAGCCGGCTCACCAAGCTGGTCACGTCTCCCACTCGTTGGTCGGCCCACAAGCGGGCCGTCGCTTGCAACATCACGCCCTCGACCGCAATCGGGATGAACCAGACGAATTGCGACCATTGAAGGGCCGCCGCATAGAGACCAGCTTGGGCTTCACCGGCCAGATGCCGAACCAAAATGACATCGAGCGAGCACAGGGCCATGTTCAGCACAGAGAACACCAGCGCTGAACCTCCGAATTGAAGCATTCCCCTGATAGGCAGGGGCATCGCGCGGACCGACCAATCACAGGTCGCATCATCGAGCGCCCGTATCACTTCGCGCAGGCAGAGCAATGCGACGAACAGGTTGGCTACCAACAGTCCCGTGAAGACACCCATGACACCCATCCCGCTCATGGCAAGCGCGACAGCCAGCATCCCGGCCATGACGACTCCAATGATGGCGGGAACAGCGGCGCGCTCTTCCAATCTGAGTCCGTACAGTATGCCGCGCGAATAAAACCATATCTGGTCCAGCAACAGAACTGCTACGGCGACGAGGGCCATCGGAACGGCAGGCGTCCCCTGCGGCGCAGTGCTCCAAATCAACGCTCCCACGATTGGAGCGACAGCGACAATGCCGACTCCATTGATCATGGCGCCTGCCTTGGCCACGGCTCTGCACCAGGGAATATCGTCCGATCGCTCCGCGATACGCGTCGTCATGGTCTGCATCATGCCCACATTCGCGAACTGAGAGGCGAGAAGGAGCACTGCCAGGTAATAGGCATACTGCCCATAACCATCGATGCCGAGCAGGCGAGCCAATAGGGGCAATACCAGGGCCGCTGTCCCCAGTTTCGCGACCGACCAACCCCCGACAGAGACAATCCCTTTAGAAACCGCTTTCGCCGACATGGAGGCTCCGGCCCGATTCTGAAATGGTTGGTTTGAAGCGATGGTAACGATGGAGGGTCCGATCAGGCTGCAAATTTCTCATACTGTCGGCGATGGGCCGCCAGCGCCTTGGACGTTTCGTAAGTGTCGCGCACATACTCATAGGCGGCACGCCCCCTCTCCAGCGGCCTGTCCGCAAGGAGGCTTCGGATCGCGGAGGCATAGTCATCATCCCGCACCTGCTTTCCGAACCGGCTCGCAAACTGATCGGGGTCGACCCGGCTGATGATTGGGCAGCCATAGGCCGCCGCTTCCAGAAAGGTCAATGGGAGCCCCTCCCGCACCGCCGTGCTGACGAAAATCCAGGTGTCCGACAAGATGCGGTGCATGCGCTCAGGCTCGCGAAAGCGATTGATGAGCCCCGGCATCTCTAAATTGGGCACGTCACGAAAGCGCCGTCGCAGCTGGGCATCAAATCCCGATTCCGCGGATGCGCTGCCCTGCCCCACCGCGACAAAGCGATAGTCAGGAAACTGCTGGGCCAGTTCCAGAAATATCCACGGTCGCTTGCGCTTGTCCCATCTGGCCACGAAGGTCATGGTCGGTCTCGCGCTTTTTTGAGGGAGATCCTGGGGCACATCGATGAGATTCGGCAGCAGGGTCGGCAATGTCGTCAGGCCGTACAGTCGTTTGACCTTTTCTTTCAAAAAATGCGCAGGGCAGAATACTGCGTCGGCGCGACGCACCGCCTGCCGCACGAACAATCCCGACTCGGTCAAATAATTGAAAGGAGTCATGAGGCGACGCATCGGGGTGGCATACAGAAACTCGGTCCACCAATCACTCAACTCCCTGGGATCGCGACTGGTGACCAGATGGGTGCGGCCTGGATGGAGCAGCTGCGCAAAGTAGGTCAGGACCGTCGGGTCTTGTGAATGAAAAATATCCGCCGGTGAGGCACGAATGATTCGGCAAGCCTCCACCACATTCCGCGGCGAGAAACTCTGTATCTCGACCCCTCCGATCGTCTCGATCGGCCGTTGTTCCTGTCGGCCGGGAACAATGACGCTGACCCGGTATCCGGAGGCCACAAGACTCTCGGCAAGCTTGCGCGACATGCTGCCAAACCCGCCATAGATTCCCCAATCGAAATACTGGCTGGTCAGGATACAGACGTGCGGATGCGGCTTCATGTCCGGCCTTCCTTGTGCAAATCGCCTGAGACATCCGGCGCTGAGCGGTCCATCCTCCGCGGATTCGCGGACGACTGAGCCACCACGCGATCGCATAATTCGAGATAGCCGGCCGCCAGCACCGGCCATCCGAATCCCATGGCACGGCTTCGGCTCTCCATGCCCATCTTCCGACGGCGGGCCTCATCGCTCATGATGTCCCGTAACGCTTCCGTGAGGGCTGGAACATCGCCCCAAGGCACAATCTCGCCGTTCAGTCCCTTCGTCACCAGTTCAGCGGTCCCTCCCGTATCCGTCACGATGACGGGCAAACCGGCCGCCATCGCTTCCAATAACGCAATGGACATCCCCTCCTGCTGCGACGGCAAGACGAAGACATCCGCCTCGCGATAGACGAGCGGCATCTCTTCCCGCGACCGGAACCCCTTGAACGTCACGGCATCGCCTACCTGAAGCTTGTCGGCCAATTCCCGCAATCGCGGCTCCGCGTCCCCGGTGCCGACGAACGTCAGCTTCAGCGATCGAGCAGAGTTCGCTCGCAATCCTGCGAAGGCCTCCAGAAGATGATGCTGTCCTTTGCGTTCGATCAAGCGCGCGACACAGACGATGGTAAGCGTCCGCCTCGGCTCGGCAGGCACGGGAGCAAACAAGGTGGTATCGACGCCGTTGGGAATGATGGTCAAAGGCAGGTCGGGCATCGTCCGATGCGCCAGCCGCTCCTGCTCCGCGCTGATGGCCGTCACGGCGCCTGCCCGCCGCCAGATTCTTTTGAGCAGCGGCGTCAGAACCGGATAGAGGTAGTTGTAGCGCTCCTCGAATCCCGGCACATCCGGCCCCTGGAGCGACAGCACATAAGGCAATCCATGGGTCACATCCAGAAGATAGCTGATCGCTCCGGCCGGCACCCCTGCGAAGGCGAAACTCACATCGTACCGATGCTGTTTCAGCAATCGCTGCGCCATGCGTAGCCCACGCCAACTGTAGCGAAGCAGCTCCCGGTTGGTCGCATGGTGGATGTTCCGATTGTTCACCGGCACCTTATGGATCGTGATGCGATCGGCAAAACGCTCGGTCTCGTGGGTTTTCCGGCTTCGCGACGAAGTGACGAGATCCACGCCGACATCCCGGCGCTGCGCCATTTCCTGCAAAAGATAATAGTTCACCACCCCGGTGCCGCCACCGAGCGGAGGAAATTCGTTATCGAACATGAGGATGCGAATGGTGGCTATCTCCTGGTCACACGGCGGGCGACATAGAGCGGTCGGCGTTTGACTTCGTCGGAGATCCGGCCGATGTATTCGCCGATCACCCCGGTGGTCATGAGCTGAATCCCGGCGAGAAAGAAAATCGACACGACGAGCGTGGTAAATCCGGGAACGCCGGTTCCGAGCATGAACCTCTTGATCAGATAGAACAACGCGACGAAGAACGACAGCAGCGACACCGTAAAACCCAGGATGGTGATGATGCGCAGCGGCATATGGCTGAAAGAAATCAACCCGTCGAGCGCGAGGTAGAGGAGCTTTCGGAACGTGTATTTTGGAGTCCCCGCATGGCGAGCCTGGCGTTCATAGGGAACACCGACTTGCTTGAAGCCCACCCAGCTACGTATGCCCCTGACGAATCGATTGCGCTCAGGCATATGAACCAGGAGGTCCACCACGCGCCGGTCCATGATGCAAAAATCGCCGGCATCCAGGGGAATCTCGATGTTCGCTACCCGCTGCAGCAATCGATAGAACGCCGCATAGGCCAAGCGCTTGCCCCACCATTCTTTCCGTTCGGTCCGAACGGCATAGACCACTTCCCATCCTTCCTGCCATTTCGCGAGAAACTTGTGCAACACCTCGGGTGGATCCTGCAGATCCGCATCCATGATGCAAACGGCGCGCCCCCGGCTATGCTCCAACCCGGCGCTGATGGCGACTTGATGTCCGAAGTTCCTCGCCAACTCCACGACGACGACCCGGTGATCCTCGGCTTCCAAACGCCTCAGGATGTCCGGGCTCTTGTCCTGACTTCCATCATCGACGAATACAATCTCGCACTCGCACGCAAGTCCGCTCAACACCTCGGCGAGGCGGGCATGCAAGATCGGCAGGTTCTCGGATTCATTGAAAACGGGAATGACGATCGACAACATCGGCGGGGACATGGGCCCATCCGGTTTTTTTTGAAACGCGTGCCGAGCGGCGGGATGCCGATGATCCCTCGTGTGGTCCGGTTCGCCATTCATCGCCACAGCCAATGCCCGGCAGAACTGGAGCGCGGCGATGGGATCTTCGAGCGGAAGGACCGCATGTACCGCTCCGTTTGGCGTTCCCGGCGGGTCTATTGGAGAATGCTGAAGATGAGGGTGATTCATGTCTTGGCTTCCCGGCTAACGTATTTGTTCTGAGTACGTCGGTCCCACAAACGGATAGTAATTTGTGAGCCGAAAGCTCTAGCGGGAAGGAGGCATCGTTTCATCGCCCCTGGTCATGACAACCAGGCAGAGGAGACCCAAGAGAATCCACACCAGTTCCCGAAAACGCCGCAACAGCGCGAAGGTGATGCCCGTGACCTCGCCATACCCGAAGGCAGTCAGCAGGAGCAAGTTGCCCGCGTCCTGCGCGCCCAAACTTCCCGGAATGAAAAAGGTTCCTCCCTTGATGAACACGGAGAGGGCTCCGATCGCCACCGCATACATCACCGAAATGGGGTGCCCCAGGCAAAGGACTATGACGAACACTTCGAGAGCTTCGGCGAGCCATCCGAAAAAAAACAGTCCCGTCGAAAGTAAGAAGGCCGGTCGCTGGTGGGTGTAAAAGCGGGCGATGGTGCGGTCCAATTCCAGAAGCTTTCCTTCCCGCGACTCCAAATACCGCAGCCGCAAGCCGATGCGGCGCAGCATCTTCAACATCCAGGTGAATAGCCCCTGTCGCTGCATGATGACGAACGCGCCGACGCCGAACAGCAGCAGTCCCGCCGTAAGCAATCCGGCCATGATGGTCTGTCCGGCCGATCCTCCGGCGTCCAATAACCAGAATCCCAACCCGATCCCGATCAGGATGAACGCAATCTGGGCGATCGTCATCGTGGTTTTGGCCGTCACCACCGACGCCAATCCTTCCACCAGCGGCACGCCTTGTCGTTTGAGCAGGAAGGCTTTCAGCGGCTCACCGCCTACGTAGGCGGTGGGTGTGGTCATGTTCACGACTTCGCCGGCGGTGCGAATCGCCAACACCCGCCAAAACGGCACATCTTTCGCCCCGGGGCCGAACGTTACCCGCCAGCCGTAGGCCTCCAGGATATACATGAGCACGGAGGGAAGGAGAATCGCCAGCATCGCGGCAGGGCCCAGTTGCGCCACCGCTTCATAGATTCGCGAGATGCCGATGTGCCAGATGAGTGCGGAGAGCGTCAGTGTCCCGAGCAGAAGGAGAGCCGCTTTAAGCACGGGCCTGTGCCGAAGGCCGAAGGACCCACAACATCAACAGCCAAAATACCGTCGAGCCGGCTGCGGCCATCCATAGGAACCAGTCGAGTTTGTCCAGCAATGCAAAGAGGAAGACGACCACGGAGAAATCCCGGCTCGCCACATTCTTGAGGATGAAATCAGACCAGGTGGCCTGCTTGGGCGTGTTCCAGCCGCATGTCGCGCCGATTTTCTGCGCTTTTGTGACCAGCCAAAACGACATCGCGTTGCCGAATATGGCGGCGCCGCCCAGCGCCAGGGGAACCCAGGCTTGAGCCTGGCCGTCCTGGCGCAGGTACAGTCCGCAGGCGATTCCGGCAAAGATGGCGATATGCACCAGGTTGTCCATGGCGATATCCAGCCATGCGCCGAACGGCGACTCGGTAAAGGTCAGTCGCGCCACTTCTCCGTCGCAACAATCGATGATGGCCGCCAACTGGAACAGGAGCGCGGCAATGATGCCGGCCTGGTATGTCCCGAATCCGAATGTGACGGCCGAGAGGAGTCCCACGGCCGTGGCGATCATGGTGATCACGTTGGGCGAGCATGTCATCCATAAGAAGGCTCGCGTGAGCAAAGGCGAGAAGAGCCGGTTGAAGTAACGATCGACAAACCCTTCACAGTCTCCCTTGAGCGACCGAAGGAGCGTGCGCTCTGCCACGCCGGCACTGGGCTGGTCCCACACGTCCCGATACCAGTGACCGGCATTCGAGGCAGCCGCGACGACCCTCACGCGGCCTTCCGCCGCCGCCCGTTCCAGCCAACGACGCACCGGAATCGCTCCAGGCGCTTCATTCGCCCCGGCCATCTCCGGCAGCGCAATCCCGTCAGGCGGATTCAAGATGCTCGCGGGCAGCACGACCAAATCTGCCGCAACCTGGTGGTCTTTATACTCCGTGTGATTGTGAAAGGAGACGAGCCGGCCTTCCTCAAATGCGACTGCCGGGTTCCTGCGACCCATCGGCGGTTCGACCGGGCCGGCATTGCGGGTCACGACCAGCGCCTCGCCGTCACGCACGATTTGCCGGAGATGTTCGATGAGCGCTTTGGAGAATACGGCCTGGACCCCGGCGATCAAGCAGAAACCGCGCATCTCTGTGGCGAGCGACTCCCAGGTTCGCGGATCATCGAGCGGGAATTCGCGTACTGGCATCCACCGCACGGGAATCGTGACCCGCGCCCCCCGCGCCAGCGTATGTTTGAGCAACTCTTCATCGACACCGGCCAGGACGATCAGTTGGCGAATACCGGCGCGCTGCAGCGTGAGCACGGTGCGTTGAAAGAGGCTCACTCCGCCGATGTGCGTCAGCGGCCCCACATCGGTGAGCCCGCGTCCGAGGCGGTTTCCGAAGAGACCTGTGCCCGGCACGAGGATAGCCGTGCTCAGGCCCTGCAATTCGGCGCCGCGCTCGAGTGTACTTTCGCTCATGCTCGCTTCCGGTTAGCCGTCAACGGTCGTTCGAGATCGAGGACCAGTCCGAAATCTTCAATGTGTCGATCTGACGATTGCGGGACACTCGACAATTCATCAGATCCACAGATCATCGGATATCTTCGCCTTACCTTCACGAACGACCAGCTTACAACTTCGGCAGGATCTCCCGCTCCGCCCGCGTCACATCCTCGGGGAAATCGATTTCCGTCCAGGGCAGGCCCCCGATTTTCTCATGTCCCACGTTCACGTCCTTGAAGTACTGAGACAACCCGTCTTCGTATTCCATGTCCCAGCGGCCCTGGTCGATGTAAGTGTTCAGCGAACCGACCAGGCTCGCCGTATCGGCCCGGCGCACTTTTAAAAACCCCACTCCCTCGCCCGCCATATCATACCGTTCGGGCATGTTCTTGCTCAGAGCGATGACCCGTCCGCCCTGAACCACCACCATGCATTCCTCACCGGTCTGCTTCACCGTATCATCCATCAGCAGGCAATTGGGGAAGGGCGATGCCACCAGGCGGCGGAGAATTTCCCGGTGAAACAGCACGTCCGCATCCATGATCACCGCGTCATCGGAGAGCGCCGACCGGGCGATCCATAACGACGAAATGCTGCCGCGGTGGAACTCCTCGTTCACCAGATAGGAAATGTCCACGCCGCGGCATTGCCTGCCGACCGCCGCCCTGATCATCTCTTGCTTGTATCCAACCACGATGGTGGCTTCTCTGATCTGGACACTCGCCAATGCCTCGAAATATCGCGCGAGCAGCGTCTGCCCCCCGATCTCGATCAGACATTTCGGCTTGTGCTGGGTGACGGCCCAGAGCCGCTTCCCCACGCCGGCTGCCAGAATGACGGCTTTCATGCACGACCGGCCACGCCGGTGAGCACCTGCTCGAAGGCGGTCAGAAATCCCTGAATGTGCGATTCGGTGAGGGCGCCCATGTTGGCGATGCGAAAAACCTTCGATTCCAACTGGCCCTGTCCGGCATAAATGACATATCCGCGATCCTTCAGCTGATCATGCAAGGAAGCATAGGATAATCCAGGCGGCAGATGAAAAGCCGTAATCGTGTTCGAAAGTGACTCCGGCGGCAGTAACATTTTGATCCCTAATTTTCCCATTCCCTCCCGGATCCTCGTCGAGACGGCCTTATACCGACGTACGCGATTCGTGACTCCCTCCTCCAACAACTCGTCCAACGCCTCTTCCAATGCATAATAGAGTTGAACGGCCGGAGTGAAAGGCACCATCGCTTTCCCTTGATCATCGATATAATGCGTCATATTGAGGTACCAGGATCGCTTGGGATAGACCCGCATCCGCTCCAGAAAACCCTTGCGGAGCAGGACGAATGAGACGCCGGGAAATCCTTGAATGCATTTGCCGGCCGTCCCTACCGCCATATAAATGTGAGAACCGGCGACATCGATCGGCTCGCCGCCCAGTCCGCTGACCGAATCGAGCACGAAGACACGATTTTGGCTATCGACGACTTCCGCGATTTCCTTGACGGGATTGACCAATCCGGTGGTCGTTTCATGGTGGACCATCGCCACGGCGTGGACTTCGGGATGCTGACGCAATGCCAGGCGCACCCGTTCCGGGTCCGGCTTGATGTGCCATTCCCACTTGAGTTCGGACACACCGAGCCGATGGAGGCCGATCATATTGGAGATCCGCTCGCCATAGACGCCGTTATTGAGCACGAGCATGCGCTTCCCCATGGGAAGGCATGACATGACGGCGGATTCCACCGCGGCGGTGCCTGAGCCGGTCAGTACGACGGCGACATAATCGGATTCGGCGCCCGGCAAGAAGGCCGTCAATAATTTTTGTTGGATGCGGGCCAGCAGGTCGGAGAATTCCGATTCCCGATGGCAGATATCCGGTCGCATCAACGCCTTCCGCACCCGTTCGCTCACGTTCACCGGCCCTGGATTCAGAAGAATCATGTTCATCCCTCAGGCTGTGGATCGGTACTGAGCAGAGCGGCCCTACACATCGCACTCAGCAAAGACTGTCATTGAATCGCTTTCATGAAGCGGGCGGTTACGGCCGGCGGCTCATGGAGTATCCGGCCGACATCCTCGACGAATTCGTTCACCTTGACGAGCAACATGCTCGGCCCGTCTTTCTTCAACATATCTTTGAATTCGTACAAAAGATCGTCCCGGTCGAGGACTCGCTCAACGTGGACATAGCCCGCGGCCTTGGCCACCTTCTCCAGCGGCACTACGTTGGAGATCGTCGGCTGATTCCCCGTCGTCCCGTACACCTCATTATCGAAGACCACATGAATGAAATTTTTTGGTTTCAGGGCGCCGACCGTGGCGAGAGTGCCCATGCCCATCAGGACATTGCCGTCGCCGTCGAACACGATCACCTGTTTGGCCGGCTTGGCGAGCGCGACCCCGAGCCCGATCGCCGGCGCGTTTCCCATGGACCCGATCATATAAAAATGCGTCGGCCGATCGGCGATCTTGTGCGCTTCGCGCGATGGAAATCCATTGCACACGATAACCGGCTGGTCCGTCAACAGTTCGAGCAACGCGGCCATGGCCTGCGCCCGGCTCTGCATCGTGCCTTCTTCCGGTCTCATGGATGCAATCCCTTTACAATCCCCTTCTTGATCAGGAGCGCGACGGGAATCCGTTGTTTCATGAAGGTCTGCCCCACCCAGCGGAAATCGTCCATCATCGTCTGTTCCGACAGGGTCCGGTGCGGAATTTTCATGGTATCGAGCAATTGCGGCATGGTCTCACCCATCACCAGATGCTCCGGCGCATCCTTTCCCTGGAAGCCCCGCCATGACACGATCAAAATGCAGGGCTGCTGATACATCATATTCAGGGAGATGAGCGCATTCAAGGAAGTCCCGAGCCCCGAATTTTGCATGAGAACGGCCGGAGTTTTTCCGCCCATGTAGGCGCCCGCCGCCATGGCAACCGCTTCGTCCTCACGAACGGCAGGGGTATAGAGCCTGCGCGTCATCAGCTCCTCGATGATGCCTCCCAGGATCGAGTCGGGCACCCCCGAAAAAAAATCCACGCCCATATCCTGGAGCGCTTGCACAAACACATCACTATCGATCATGAACTACGCACCTATCATATGTCGCTACCTGACTGGTCGATCGCCTTCGCACAAGAGGGCGCATTATAGCCAAGGGGTCCTCTATTCTCAAGAACGCAGCGGACCGGTTGCCGTCACCTTTCCAACCATGGTAGCGTGCCGACAAGAGCTTCTACGGCCATGCGCTATACAGCTTCGATATCGGCCTTATTTCATGTTGCCGGCAGGATTGCGATCCTTGCTGCCGTTCTCTCGGCCTATGCGGGCCAGGCGTTCTCGGGTGTCAGCATGGCAAACGATCCGCACGGTTTCCATGACCTTCCCTGGGGCGCGCCGCTCACCGGCGTCCCGGAACTCACGATCATGCTCGAAGGGCCCCATATCACCGATTACAAATTCCGCGATCGCCCTCCCGCCTATGCCGATATCCCCGTAGACACCCTCTATCTTTCGACGGTCGATGACCAGTTCGCGCGCGTCACGATTCGCTACCGTGGAACAGAGACCCATGCGCAGGTGCTGCAGTTCCTCGAACGCTCCTATGGCGTGATCGAGCGACTTCCCGGGCAAATGATGCGAGGGCTGAATCAGCAATATACCTGGCGGGGACCGGAGACAGAAATCAGCCTGACCTATGAGGCCGGGCGGGACCGGGGGTTTTTGTTCATCGAAAGCCGCAATCTGGCCCCCCGGTTTCAGGACCAACTTTCGGATACGGCGGACTGACATGCGCAGACAGACATCCATTCATCATGGCCGGTGGTTTATGATCGTCAAGCTTATGATCGCAGCCACAGCGTTGCCAATCGCCGCAGCCCTGGCCGTTCCCATGCACAACGACCCGAATGGATTCGAAGGTATTCCCTGGGGGGCGACCTTTTCAGAATCCGACACCTTCGCCAAGGTCGAAGACACCGGCCGGGTGCAGACCTACGAACTCAAATCGGTGTCTCCGGCATTGGGCCCGGCCAAGGTCGATTCCATGCGATTCAGCACGATCGACGGACAGTTCGCCCGCGTCATGGTCCGTTACAGCGGCAAGGACACTCACGACCGTATTGTGGGTTTCTTGCAGAACCAGTTCGGCCCGGTTGACCGGACTCCCGGCCAGATCGCCGGGGGTATCGTGAAGTTTTTCGATTGGCAAGGCGACGACAGCGAAATCATCCTGCGGTATGACGTGCGGACCAGCCAGGGCATTATTTTCTTCGAGAGCCAGCTGTTCCGCGCCAAGTTCACCGAGAACCCCTCGCCCTCGAATTAATGTCGACCATCCGCGCAACCGCGCCGCTGGCCTTCGGAGAAATTTCCATTGACAACGCAGAGTCCTCTTTCGCATGATGCGCGGCTATGCATAATGCAGCCAAACTTCGACAACTGCTCGCGCGTCCCGGCATCATCAAGGCCGTGGGCGCCCATGACGCGCTCAGCGCCAAACTCATCGAACGGGCCGGCTTCGATGCCATTTGGGCGAGCGGATTCGCCATTTCGGCCTCATTGAAATGTATTCCCGACGCGAGCTTCATCGATTCCAGCGAACAGCTGGGGGTGGAACGCCGGATGGGAGAGACCGTGTCCATTCCTATCATCGCCGATTGCGACACCGGATACGGAAACGCATTGAATGTCATGCGGACCGTCAACGATCGTGAACGGGCCGGCGTGGCGGCGATCTGTATCGAGGACAACGTCTACCCCAAACGCTGCAGCTTCTACGCCGGCGTGCGACGCGAATTGATTCCACTGGAAGAACATTGCGGCAAAATCAAGGCCGCCAAAGCCACGCAGCTCTATCCCGATTTCGTGGTCATCGCCCGGACCGAGGCGCTCATCGCGGGTTGGGGGCAGGAAGAAGCGCTGACGCGGGCCCAAGCCTATGCCGAAGCCGGCGCGGACGCCGTCCTTATCCATTCAAAGTCACCGACGTTCGACGAATTGAAAGCCGTGGCCAAAGCCTGGTCCGGTCGCGTGCCGCTCGTGGTCGTTCCCACCATTTTCGATCAGGTGACGACGGCCGAGCTGGAAGACGCGGGATTCAAGATCGTGATTTATGCCAATCAAATGGTGCGGGCGAGCATCCGCGCGATGCGCGACACCCTCACCGTGATCATGAAAGACACCAGGCCCGGTTCGGTGAACGACCAGATCGTCAAGCTCAAAGAAGTCTATGAGATTGTGGGCGTGCCCCGGATGGAACAGGACGAGCGCAAGTTCCTGCCCGTCGGCAGCGAAAAGATCACCGCCATCGTGGCCGCCGCCGGATTCGAAAAACAACTGTTGCCGTTGATAGCGGATAAGCCGAAATGCCTCCTCGATATCAAGGGCAAGACCATCCTCGAACGGCAGGTGGCCGCGCTCAACGAGTGCGACATCAAAGAAATCGCCCTCGTGCGCGGCTATAAGAAAGAGACGATCACCCTCCCGAACATCCGGTACTACGACAACGACCGCTACGAGGAGACCGGAGAACTCTTTTCGCTCTTCTGCGCCGAGAACGAAATGAAGGGGCGCACGATCGTCCTGTATGGGGATATCATTTTCGAGACCGCCATCCTGGAAAAACTCCTGAAGAGCCCGGCCGACATCAGCCTCGTCGTCGATGTGGCCTGGTCGGATCAGCAGGCCAAAGGCCAGGAGCCGGCCATCCGTCCTGACCTGGTTTCTCTGAATCCACCGCCGGGGAAGAATTATCTCTCCCGGTTCGTGATGCCCGAAGGGGAAAGCACCATCACCCGCATCGGCAGGGAGGTTTCCGGCGAAAGCGCGCATGGGGAATTCATCGGCATGGCGATGTTTTCGGAAAACGGGATCAAGGCCTTTTCCGACTGTTACCATCGATCCATGGAGCGCTACAAGACCGAGGGCTTCCATGAAGCCGGCGCCTTCACCAAGGCATCATTGACGGACCTGCTTCAGGAACTGATCGACTCCGGCCATTCAGTCGCGGCGGTGCCCGTGTACAAGGGCTGGATGGAAGTCGACTCCTTCGAGGAATACCAAAAAGCCTGGGCGAAGCTGAGGCAATAGCCCTAAACCATTCGCTGGCGGTTCCCGACATGCCGGATCCTTGAGGGTCCGGCATATCATCGCCAAACGTACCTCTCCACGCAGAATCGTAGACCTCTTTCCAGGCGCCTCATAGGGCACTTGTCTCCATTCTTGTGAATGTGAATCCGCCCATGATAGCTTAAGGGTGAGTGACCACTCACTCACCAATCCTCATCCTGATCAGATGAAGTCTTCTGCGGCTACAATTCCAGCTTCGAGCCATGGCCGGCAGGCCGGCCTGATCTCCGTGGCCGCCTCGCTCTTCGCAGCCAAGGGCTTCAAGGGCACGACCACCAGAGAAATCGCCCGCGCCGCCGGAGTGAGCGAAGCCCTGCTGTTCAAGTACTTTCCCACCAAGCGGGCGCTCTATGCCGCCATCCTCGCGGACAAGGCGCCGCTCAGCGAGCTCCTCGGCAACGTGGAGAAAGCCGCCCGCGCCGGCGACGACCATCGAGTCTTCACGCTGATCGCAGGCTACCGCATCCGTCGCGGAACCGATCCCACGATGCTCCGACTCCTGCTCTTCAGCGCGCTGGAGGGGCACGAACTGGCCGACATGTTTTTCGGCAAACAGCATCGCTGGTTCTACGACTACCTGGCCGGATACATCCGGACCAGAATTCAGGAAGGCGCCTTCCGGGACATCGATCCGTTGCTGGCCGCGCGAGCCTTCATCGGCATGGTCGTGCACCATAGGCTGCTGCATGAAATCTTCGAGGTCCCGCTGCATTGCTCGCACAAGGCTATCGTGGCGACCTATGTGGAGCTGTTTCTGAATGGACTGAAGCGCCCTCCCACAGGATCCAAGCGAGGCCACCTGCTTGTCCGGTAATCCCATCACCAGGCATCCGATCGTCACCCTGGGAATCATTGTCTTTTTTGTCGTCACGGCGTTGATCGTCTTCCGCCTCAGCAGCGGAGCCAAGACGGATGCGCAGAAAAACCGCCTCCTCACGGTCGGTACCATGAAACCCGTCAGGCAGGATCTCGACGTGCGGCTGACCTACACGGCCGACCTCATCCCTAACCAACTCGTGAACGTGTTTTCACGCGTGGACGGATACATTGCCAAAATGTACGTGGACAAGGGCGATCTGGTGAAGGCCCATCAACTGCTCGTCGAAATCGACCACACGGATTACGTCCATGCCGTCAACCAGGCGAAGGCCAATCTGCTGTCCGCGAAGGCGAAGGTCGTGCAGCAGGACACAGCCGTGCGTAACGCAGCGCTCACGCTCAATCGCATGCAGGCGCTGATCAAGGACCAGTTCGTTTCACAACAGGATGTGGATACGGCCCTTGTGAACCATGAGGCGGCGCTGGCCCTGCAGGATTCCTTACAGGCTCAGGTTCAACAGATGGCGGTGGCACTGGCCCAAGCCGAAACCAACCTGGCCTATTCCTACATTCGCGCTCCCTTTGCCGGATATATCGCGGAGCGCAATCTCGATCCCGGTTCCTACGTGAGCGGCGCCACGGCCAGCACCTCCACCATGTCACGCGGCATTCTGAGTATTCATGATGTCGAAACCGTGCGAACGCTGATCGAGGTTGTCGAGAAAGACGTGCCGCTGGTAAAGGCCGGACAGCGCGCGGAGGTTCGCGCCGAAGCCTATCCGAATGAAGTATTCGAGGGCACGGTGACCCGCGTCGTCCAGGCGTTGAATCGCGCCACCCGCACCATGACCGTCGAAGTCGACCTTCCCAACAAAGACCATCGACTCAAGGGAGGCATGTTCGCCCGTGTGGAGGTGCTGGTCGATAAGCACATCCAGGCGATCCAGATTCCAATGGATGCTGTGAGCCGCCTGGAAAATTTTCAGTACGTGTACGTCGTCCAGGAGGGTAAGGCGCATCAAGTTCCGGTCGAACTGGGAACCCGCGTGGACAATCGCATTGAAGTGCTGAAGGGATTGAACGGCGACGAACAGCTGATCGTCTCGGGAAAAGATCTGGTCAGCGAAGGCGCGCCGGTCCTGGTTCAACCGCTGTGACCGTTTCAATCCGGCGACCTGGTGATTTGGTGATTTCCCATTGCCCTAGAATGACCACGTCCCGGGAACACTAAGTCACCAAATTCTATGTTATGTGGCTGACGCTCCTCGCATTGCGCAACAGAATCGGCATCCTGATGCTGTCCCTGGCCATGGTGATTCTGGGGGCCACGTCGCTCGATCGGCTCCCGGTCGACCTCTTCCCCAGTATCCAGGTCCCGGTGGCCTTTGTCGGTGTCATCTACAAAGGCGCTCCCCCGCTGGACATCGAACAGAGCGTCGTCTATCCGATCGAGAAGGCCGTCAGCTCCGCCTCGAACGTCGAACATGTGGAGTCCTTCGCCAAACAGGGGATCGGGGCCGTCCAGGTCTGGTTCAATTGGGGCGCGGACATCAACGTGGGGCAGATGGAGGTGATGCAGCGTATCACCCAGATTCTCAATCAGCTGCCGCCCGGCATTCTGCAGCCCTTCATCGTCAAGTTCGATGTCTCCAACATTCCCGTGGCCTTTGTCACGGCATCCGGCGGCGATCTCGACGAGCGGGCGCTCTACGACCTGGCCTACAATACCATCGCGCCGCAGATCGAACAGATCGCCAACGTCGCGGCGGCCACGGTTGAAGGCGGGAAGATCCGGCAGATCAACATCAACCTCGATCCAGCCCTGCTCCAGGCGCGCGGTCTGTCCATTCTTGACGTGGTCAAGGCGGTCAAGGCATCCAACCTGATCCTGCCGTCCGGCGACATCAAAGCCGGCAGCCTCGACTACAACGTGTTCACGAACACCCAATTCAAAACGGTGGAACCGATCAACGATGTCGTGGTGAAGATCGATCTGCGCGGAAATCCCGTGCGCGTGCGGGACGTCGGCACCCTGACGGATTCCTCGGACATCCAGACCAACGTGGTTCGCACGGACGGCAAACGCTCCGTCTATCTCCGCGTCAACAAGCAGCCGAACGCGAATACGGTGGAAGTCGTCGATGCCTTGCGGAAGGCGATTCCCAAGATGATCGGCATTCCGCCCGGTGTGCAAGTGGGCATTTCGTTCGACCAATCGACCTACATCCGGCAGTCGATCAAGAACCTTATTGAGCAAGCCCTCCATGGCTCACTGCTCGCAGCGGCCGTGATTCTGCTGTTTCTTAGGAATCTGACCAGCACCCTCATCATTTCGGTCGCCATCCCGCTCTCGATTCTCGTGACCTTCATCGTGTTGTATTTCACCAACCAGACCTTGAATGTCTTCACCATGGGAGGGCTGGCGCTCGGCATCGGACGCCTGGTGGACGACTCGATCGTCGAATTGGAAAACATTCAACGTCACTTGAACGTCGATCAGAACCGCTGGGACGCCATCGTAAACGCCGCCCGCGAGGTCGCCATGCCGATCTTTGCCTCGACAGTCACGACGGTCGTCGTTTTCCTGCCCATGTTTTTCATCGTCGGTATCGCGCGCCTGTTGCTGATTCCCCTGACCCTCACCATCGCCATCGCCCTGTTCACGTCATTTTTCGTATCTCGCACGGTGACACCGGCGCTCTGTTATCGATTCCTGAAGCCGGAACGGGAGGCGCATCGCAATCTGCCTCGCTGGTTCGTGAGGATCATGCGCTGGAGCCAGCGACGCTATGAGGCCCTGGACGAAGGGTATGAGCGCAGTCTTCGATGGGTCCTGCTCCATCGGCGCATGTTGCTCGTCTCCGTCATCGCGATCTTCCTGAGTTCCCTTTTGCTGTTGCCCTTCATCGGGACCGAGTTTCTTCCGGTCTCCGATGAAAGCCAGTTCCGGATCGTCGTTCGGGGACCGGTCGGCCAGCGGGTGGAAAAAACGGTTGAGCAGGTCGCAGAAGTCGAACGAGTGTTGCGAGAGCAGATTCCGCCGTCGGAACTGGAAGCGATCGCTTCCAGCACCGGCGTCTTGGCGCAAGGACGCTCGTCGCTGTTCAATCCCAACACCGGGCCGCATACCTCAGTCATTTCCGTCTATCTGGTATCACCCGACAAGCGCAGCCGCAGCCAGGTCGAGGTGATGAACGCCGTGCGTCCTCTGGTCCTCAAGCTGTTTCCAGGGGTCGCGATGTTCTTCGATCCCGGAGGCCTGGTCAAACGCGTAACGAGCTTCGGTTCGCAAAAATCCATCGATGTCGAGATTTACGGCTACGATTTCGAGAAGGCCCGCAACGCCATCCATCAGGTGCAAGATATCATGCACAAGATACCGGGCATGGCGGACATCGAAGTCAGCCGGGAAGAAAATTATCCGGAAGTGAACGTGGTGGTGGACAGGGAGAAGGCCGCCCTTCTGGGAATCAGTGAAACGGACGTGGCCAATGCCGTGCTGTTTTCACTGAACGGCAACGGGCAGACGGACCCAATCATCTTCACCGACCCACAAAACGGAAACGAGTACTACATCAGCGCCTGGCTCGCGGAGGAGCATCGCAGCGATTTGACTGCCATCGAGCATGTATTGTTGACGACGAAAAACGGAGAGCCGGTGCTGCTGAAAAATCTCGCCACGCTGAAGCTGAATGCCGGCCCGGTGAAAATCGAACGCAAATACTTCCAGCGCGTGGTCCATATTACCGCCAACCCCGTCGGCCGCGACCTGGGCTCCATCGCTCAGGATCTTGAATCGGCGTTCGCCAAACTGCAATTGCCGCCGGGCTTCAGCATCCGTCTCGCCGGACAGATCCAGCAACAGCGAGAGACGTTTGAAGGCCTGATTTTTGCGAGCATTCTAGCCTTGGTGCTGGTCTATATGGTGATGGCGGCGCAATTCAAATCGCTCATCGACCCGTTCATCATCATGTTTTCCGTGCCGATGGGCATCCCGGGCGTGATCGTCATCCTCTACCTGACCAATACGACGATCTCCACCTCATCGATGATGGGCATCATCATGATGCTCGGTATCGTCGTGTCGAACGGCGTCTTGCTGGTGGACTACACGAATGTGCTGCGCCGCCGTGGATTGAACCTCTCCACCGCCGTCGTCACGGCTTCGCGCACCAGACTCCGTCCGATCCTCATGACATCTCTGGCCACGGTCGTGGGATTGATGCCGATGGCCCTCGGCCTTGGCACCGGCAGCGAGACCAATGCGCCGCTGGCACGCGCCGTCGTCGGCGGACTCACGGTCTCGACGATCTTGACCCTGTTCCTGATCCCTACTCTCTATGCGATGCTGGAAGAACGATTTCCGAGAAGCGCCGAGCAATTGGTCGGCGGTGATGCCGGGATACCGGCGCCTCAGCAGGCATAACATAGCTATCTTCAGAAGACGCACGCGGTCAGAAGACAGGGATGAGCGGCGAGACAGGCGCCGTACGTTAGGTGGATCGTAGAAGCGGGAGCGGAAACAGGGAATTTAGCAGGTTGTTGAAAAACGATGGTGATATGGGGGAACTCCGATGGTGTATACCTGTGGCAACAGAGAAAAACCCTCCCACAGGATGCTCAAAAAGGCCGTTCAGCAAGTGAAGGGCCGAGTCGTACCCTCGGGGTACGTTGAGGCTCTGAACGAGGCGAGAACGCTGCTGGCGGCATTTTTGGAAAGAGCGAAGCCAGCTGCAGTGCCAATCCCATGTCGCCGCTGATGCGCAGGCGTCCGGACATTGCCGCTGCCGTCCCGCTCACGTGACCATTCAGGACCTTGAGACAGTCTTCTCCCGACATCGTCAATGTCACATGCGGATCCGGGTAGACGCCGTCCGAAATATGGCAGGCGCCGTCCCGGATCTGCAGTTGGTATTGTCCCCCGTCGGCGCCGCTCAGATCGAACTGGTACACCGCATCGAGGCCTTCGGCTGCCTCCGGATCGAACTTGCCGGCGAGCGTGGAGAAAAACTCGCGCACTGTTTTGGGGTGAGTCTGATTCATCGCCTGTTTAACCGGCCAGACATCCTGTCCTTCATAGGATAGGAAATACCGAAATACTATGGACGACCATGTCTAGTACCGCAACATGGCCCGATGGCTCGAACGGCGGGCGCCGAAAAAGGCTTTGGAAAATTCTTCGACGACGGCGGGATCGTACCCCTTGCAACTGAAAATATCGAGGTAGGCGCTGTTGGTATCGTTGGCGAAGTGACCGCTGATCAGCGAGGTTTCAATCAATTGCACCATACTATAGCCGGCCACGCGCCCTTCCCCGAAATGAACGATCTGGCAGGCGCCATACCGTTTCATCTGAATCAGTTCGCAGAGTTGAACGACATAGGCCTCTATCTGTTTGGCATCGCGGATGCGGTCCGGGATGCAATCGTGAAGGTCAACGGAAGCGCAAATTCCCCAGGCTTTGCCGGGCCCGACGGAGTCCGGGTGGACCGCGGAATCAGCAACCCTGGCTGAGGATGATGAGATGTCGTCCGAGGTGACGCCTTCGGCGTTGTGCATATACGATACGACCTTTCTGTTTGAGAATGGGTGGAGTGGCAAGGCATAGGGATGCACTATACGCAACGTTAAAAACCCTGTAAATATTTATCTCCGAAAATTCCTGTGATTGAGCACATTGACAAACTCTCGAACCCTTAGCGAGAATGCCGGCCATGAGTGACACATCCCCGCAATCCACAATCCCAGCGACCGCCGGCGATCTTCCCGACCGCCTCTGCACCTGGTGCAAGGTGGCGATGACCAAACGGCTCGTCGGGGGCGGTCAATTCATTCATTACACCTGCCCGAAGTGTGTGTTCCAGCACACGACCAAACGAGTCCCGAAGACTTCTTAGCCCTCTTTTCTTGGGAAGGCAGAACCCCCAGGCCGATAAATGAGGTATTCATTCTTACCCGCCCTGTCCCCGGCTGCACCAAGACGCAACCCTTCCCAGGCAAGGCCGCAGCGAGCGAAAGACTGAGGCGTACTGTTTTGGTGCGTCGAAGGAGTGAGCGATGCGAGAACGATGCTGGCGGCCTTTTTCAGCGGCCCATCAATCGTCGTAATACTTTTCCCGATAGATCGGGCACAATCCTTTCGCATTGAGTCTGGCCGTGACATCTTTGATCATGCCGCTCCCGCCGCAAAGATAGACCGCAAGGTTCTTGACGGAAGAAATCCTCTGTTCGATCAAAGCCGTCACCCTCCCCGTGGCTCCTTCCCAACCGGCTTCCGGTCTGGAAAGCGTGGTTACCCATGAAAATTTTGGATAGGCCTGCGCCAGCTCCCTCAGTTCATCTTGCAGATACAGGTCCCGCTGGCTGCGAAGTCCCCAGAAAAGAGAGACGGATTGCGAAGTAGCCCGTTCCAACTGAGTCAGGATCATGCTGCGAAACGGAGCAATGCCGGTTCCCGTGGCGACGAACAGCAGGTCTTTGAGCCCGTCATCCCGCAAATAGAATGCGCCGGCCGGTCCTTTGAACTCGGTTCGCGATCCTTCCCGCAAGCCGAAGAGGTAACCGGAACCGGGTCCTCCGGAGACAAGATTCAGGAGCAGGAGCAGAGAGCCACGCTGATTGGGCGGCGAGGCGATGGAGTAGGGCCTCGTTGCGGGAAGAGGCAGGCCTTCTTTCGGAACCTCGAACGAGACGAACTGTCCGGCCTTGAATGTCATGCTATCGGGCGACAACAGCCGGAGTTCGATCGCGCGTACGTCGTGCGTCAGGTCCTGGATGCGGCTCACCTCAGCTGTATACTGCTGCACAACTCCTCCCGGGCAGGATGTTGAAAAAGTCCGCCAGCTTTGTTCTCGCATCGCTCAGAGGCTCCACGTACCGCAAGGGTACGCGTCGCCTCTTCACTCGCTGCGGCCGCGCTGGACGGCCTTTTGAATATCCTGCAGGGTATTCCGGCACCATTGCCGTACGTGAGATCGCCGCACCAATTGTGCAAATACCGAGTTTTTCCGCAGCCTGCTAGAGACAGAGCCGGCGTGCCTCGACTCGCTGATGGTGTTCGGTCAGCTGCCTGCTGAAGGAAGCAACAGGTGCGTTTCGTAACTCATGATACCAAGAAATGCCGCCAACCCGAGATAGTACAATCCATAACTGAGCCTGGTCGCGAGCGGCACATCGTAATAGCGCGCCGGCAGACCATGGGGTCCGCCCCTGAAGGTGGACATCACATGCGGGATGGCGAGAATGGCGATCAGCAACAGCATGGGACTTTGACTCATGACGAACAGCCCGATCAGCATCGGCATGCCCAACCACCAGACCTTCGGCGAAATGATGGCCGTAATCCTGCCGCCGTCCAACGGTGAGAGCGGGATGAGATTGAACAGATTGATCATGAACCCAGCATAGGCCAGGGCTAGCAGCAATTGGCTGTGGGTATATTCCGCCGCGTAATAGCAGGCCATGGCTGCCACGGTCCCCGTTACCGGCCCGGCGATGCCGACATAGGCTTCGGTTTCGACGTCCATCGGCTGTTCCTTGAGCTGAATCCAGGCGCCGACGAAGGGGATGAAGGTCGGCGCACCCACATCCAGGTTGCGTTGCTTGGCAGCGGCGTAATGCCCCAGCTCGTGGAAGAGAATCAACAAGACGAACCCGACTGCATACCACCATCCGAAAATGAAGCTATAGGCGACCATGGATAGCAGCATGGTCCCGCCGGTGAGCGCAACCTTGCCCAGCTTGAGTCCGGCGAACAGCAGCAGCAGGATTTTCACGATGAGACACCCCCACCGCCGCCGCCCAATTGTTCCGGCTTAGGCTTCTTGTTCAGATATTTAGCAGCCAGCCCGCCGAGCGCAATCACCAGCAAGACCAGGAGCTTTTTGCCGGCCAGAAACAGGGGAATGATGAAGGCCCACAACTTGGCAAAGAGGCCGGACTTGATCGCCGCGCCGGCGATGAGCGCCGACAGCCCGACAGCCGCAACCTTGTCGGTCGTACTATCAAAATCGCTATACCGTTTCCCCTCGACGAATTCCACATTGGCCAGCAGGCGGCCGACATGCGGCTTCAAGGTCGGCAACTCTTCCAGCGGGCCCACCATGTTCATGCTGAGATATCCCTGCCTCCCCAAAGCCAGCGTATTGTAATTGACGCCAACGGTTTCCTGCTCCTGCGCCGCGATGGCCCATACCACTTTGTTCGCCACCTTGTCGTAATGCGGTTTTTCCTCCCAGCCGCGGATGACCAGAGGCGGGAACCCCTGCGCCTGCCTGGTCTTGTTGTCCTCCTCCGTTCCTTCCTTGATCGAGGCCATGAGCGCGTCGGCATCCCAGTTGGCCGCCTCGTCGTCCTTCACGTAGCCCGCATCGATATAGCGGACGACCATGAACCAGCGCTCTTCTTCCTCCGTCGAGGTGATCAAACCCAGCTCGGAGCCGGAGGGGAAGTTGCCCATCTGCTTGAGCAGGCGCTGCGTGTCCTGCGAACCGAGAAATCGATAGCCCTTCGGCAACTTCAACAAGGCCTGTTCGCCTAACGAGGCCTCGCTTGGCCCGACCTGCCAGGGAAGCGACGGCTGTGAAGGCTCCTGAGCTAGAGCCGGCATGGCGCCAATCCAGAGGAGCAGGGTCCCTATCACCACCAAACAGCGAATCCGGCTCCGTCCCATATGTAAACCTCCTCCATGAATCACGGAACGATCATCTTGCCGTAGTCAGCGTGAGTGCAAATCCAGAACCAGTTGATTGCCATCCTGGGCATCGAAACCACGCGCTGGATAGCGCTCACCGACTCGTGCCGACCACGGTTCTCCGATGGGCCTGAAGTGGATGTCGCGGGTTGGATGTCAACAGCTGGAAGTTCTTATCGTCCAGCGAGCGGATGTCTTCCGGAAGAGCCTGATATGCAGTCCAAAACCGTGACGACGCAGAATGCTTCACAGAGGTTTGGCTTTTGCCTTGCTCAAACTCGGCACGGGCTTCCGCGATCAGCGGCTCCAGTTTTCCTGCCTTGACTCATAGCGTCCTCCATTGCACTGCCGATAAATTCTACAACAAATCGCTAGGGTTGTCCCGAGCTACCCGCCCTCTCAGTAGACGATCGTTTTAAGCGCGCGCGGTCCCTCGCCCCGCTCTTCCACGCGTACCGAGATCCGTCCGATGACGCGGCCGTCTTCGGTTTCGACATCCACCCGCCACTCGCCGGGATCAAGCCCCTGTTTAAAGGTATAGGCGCGGTATCCACCCTCACGCCCGCCGGTAATCTTGAGCGGAATCCTATCCGCATGGATGAACGGCGTATTCCCATTCCGTCGGAAATACCAGTGGTGATAGACGGTGGCCTGCAGCCCGACGGGCACGAACACCGCAGTGAAACAATACGTCGGTTCGTCTGCGGGAAACGTCGTATCCGAACGCTTCCAGAATTCATACCACTTACGTTCAAATGATAATTCGAAGCGATCGCCGGATCGGGTGACCTCGTGATAGATTCCGCCGAGCTTCAGAGAGAGCGGGACGGGCGGAATCCAATTGAGGAAGTAGAAGCCGACCAGCAGACCAATGACGGCCAGGGCCGGCGCGCTGGTCAACAGCGCCTCATGGCGAGTCCGGTCGGCGTTACCCCGGTAGATCAACTCCACCACCCGGAGGGTGAGGAGTACGCTCAGCCCCGCTCCGGCAAGAAACATCCCCTGGTTCATCCAGCCCGTCATCACCGGCAGGAAAAACGTGAAGAACCCGAAGCAGACCAGCGCGTACAGACCGACAAGCAACTGCAAATTGGATAACCGGTCCCGCAAGAATTCGTTCGCGACGAGCAGGCCTACCAATAGGATGAAGAAGACCGCCGATCCGGTGAGCGACGCGCTTTTCCAATAGAAAATGCTGTAGGCGCTGAAAAGTCCGCCGAGCAGGAATTGAATGGCCATCGGGGCATAGGGTCCGGCTTGCACTGCCCAGGTCACGAGCTTGGGCTGGTGCGGAGGAAGATCCTCTCTGGCTATCGGGCTCGTGCCCATACGCCCGGTGAAGACAATCAAAAATCCCAGCAGCACGACGTACAGGAGCAGAAGAAGGTTATCCTGCAATCGATCGATCCGGCTGAGCATCAGGCTGTCGTACGAGACGCCGCCGAAGAAAAAGACGGGGGGCAGGTAAGGCTTGCCGAGGACGGACTGAAACCGATGCGTCGAGAACATGGCCTAGAGTTCAAGAGGCGCAAGCGATTGTCAAACGAAGATCCGAATCGATACGCAGGTCAAAGCAATTGGCTACGGTGAGGCCGCCCTGTCGGTGAGGATAAATTTACACTAATTTTACAGCCCTCATGTATTCCCAATGGTATAAAGACAGGTCCGCATGCCCTATCACGTCGGGAGCGCCATGCCAGCCTCCCCGCCAGGTGTGAATGCTCGGGAGTCCCACAATGCCGGCGCCTCTTCAAAGGTATGCCTCTCTCCGGTGGA
The DNA here is from genome assembly GCA_020697375.1 of Nitrospira sp. The sequence goes on from JAJFBJ010000015.1 coordinate 72,876, forward strand.
TGCTGTTATGGCTGTGCTGCAATGCTCTCGGCCTCAGTCCGACAGACGCATTCGCCGTTCGTCCCTTTGTCACGGACGATGCCCGTATCGTGTACAAAGGACAACTCGAAACCGAGACCTATGCCGGTCTGACCTTAAGCCGGCAAGACAAACCTACGATTGAAGCTCGCTCCCTTCAAGGTCTATCCCTGACTGATCGGTTGGAGATCATCGCCGGAGGGTTCGGATTGACCTCTCATGCGAATCAGGTACGCCCGCTGGATATGCTTATCCAGCCGAAGTATATTCTGTACCGGTCATTTGGAGCCATCCCATCCATATCGATGGCTGCCGCATCGCTGTTTCCGCTGAGCGGCAACCGTCAACAGTGGAACTCCTATGCGATGATGCATGCGAGCTGGCTGCTCTTCACGCCCATAGATAGCACCGATCCTTACGACAACGGCTTGGCCATTCATATCAATCTCGGCGCCAAATCGCAGTACGATGCCGGGCCATCGACGTACCGCAGTAAATTCTATTGGGCAGCAGCCTTTGAAGTGATCACGCCGATCTCCCGTGAAATCCGAGTCTTGGGTGAAATCTTCAACGGAGATCCGTTCAGTTACGAAGAAAAATTTCCGGCATTCCAAACGGGGCTGCGCTGGTACAAAACGGCCAACACGCAACTGGACCTCGTACTCCGAGGCATTCGCGATGGGTCAGAATCCACGCGGGCAACCTCCGGCGCCGAGGTTCGACCCGGCTGGAATTATACGATTCAAGTAGGGTTCCGAACCCTGTTCGATCTGTTTCGGTAACGGCAGAGGGCTGTTCAATGCGACGGACGACAACGCTGCTGATCGCGATCCTTTGTGTCGTGCTTGTAGTCGTGGCGGCCGGATGCGGTTTGGATGGCATCAGAGGAGAACTGGTCCGCATGACAGGGAATCATTATGTGCTACGCGAGCCCGGCGGACAAGAACTGACGCTCCACATCGATAGCCGAACACACAAAGATGCGGTGCAACCGGGGGATGATGTTCAGGTCTATATGACCAAGGATGGATACGCGTTATTCATCCAGCGGTTGGAAAAACGATGATCGTGATACGTCGAGCACCCTGTGAAGAGAGAACGCCGCCCCGGTTTTCGCCATCATGAAATCCGACAGCTCAAAATGATCGTCCAACTAGGCCGCAAGGAGCGACAGACCTGAGGCGTACTCGCAGTACGTTGAAGGTCTGTCGTGACTGAGAACGACGTTGGCGATCATTTTCAGCTGTCGGGCTAGAGGAAGGGAGGGAGTGGCGCATATAAAACCCGATACCCCAACAGGCGTTCCAGCCATCCCGCCATCTGTTCCTCAGGTAGCGGAGCACGGTTCAATCGCGCTTCCAGTTGAAAACCGCCCGCGTTACCCACAATCCCGATAATGGCCGAGGCCTCGTCCCCATCCGGCAACAATTCCTGGGTCTGAAATTCGCAGAGCGTGCTGTAAAGGCGTCCCTGCGGCGCGATCGTGGACAGCACGTCAGGCAGTTCTCCCAACGCGCAATGCACGGAGCAGCGGTACACGGAACGGGCGCCTGGCTCTATCAAGGCGAATTGCTCCAACGCCACGTCGGAAAATCCCGTCAGATAGGCGCGCACGCCGGCCGCTTGGGGGATGAAGGTCGCGGCCAGTTTGCTGGCCGGCACGAGAAACTCATAGGCATCGGCAGAATTGTATTCGAACTGACAGGGACCAAATGAGTCCGGCCAGGAACAAAAGAAGGGAGTCGCCGGGTCCGCCGGCCTCAGCATGACCTGGCCCTTCTCCACGAATGTTTCAACGGGCAACTCCAAGGCGGCAATCGCCTCCAGAAAGAGCGCCCGGCGTTCATCGACCCACTCGGCCCGCCGCGCATCCTCGCGCGTTTCCCCGGGCGTCACGACCTCCTGCGTATGCAGCCGCACTCGAATAAAGGCATGGCTGTGCCGGAATCCCAGCCACAACATGCCGACCGGTCGATGAAAATGAAGGACGGCCCTTGCGCGCCAGGGATGGCTGATGGAGCAGTACGTGCCGACATCCTGATAGCGCTGATAGACCGTATGGTATCCGCCGGTGAGCAGGAAAAAATCACCCTGCCAGCCCTCGCGGATGTGTAGGAGCGTCACGTCCTCCGTAGCCCAATCATCAAGCCGATCAAACTGATCGGGGGAATCGACCGCCCAATCCTCCACGTAGCAAATCACGTCCTTGGCGGGATGCCCCGGTTTCAACCCCAAGGCTCCCAGCCGTTCGCCGACCGCCAGGACCTCACGGAAGGTTAGCCGGTCCGGAGTTTCCCATCGCCGTTCACGCACGACAGCCCTCCGCCCCGCCTGCGCTCCCGCCGAAATGGAGGCGCTTCACTTGGCGGACTTCAACGAACGATCTTCGATTTTCGTATCGGCCAGAAAGCGATCGATCCCGTCTTTCAATATGCCGGCCATGAGGTTCTCCACATCCTCGCTGGTGAACCAGAACACGGTGTGCGTCTGTTGACCCTGAATGTTGCGTAGCGTGCTGCTGTCATCAGCCAGGTTTTTAGCCCGGATGACCAGGCGGCTCTCGCCCGTCAATTTCGTATTGAAGACACGACTTTTCGCGTTCACGGCAAATTCTTGGATTTCTCCGTTAATGACGATATCGGCGCCGGACACCGCCACACCAGACTGCACGACCCTCGCATCCCAGCCGCGCCGGGTCCACCCGCGCTGGCGCAACGCTTCGGCCAACGCTTCGGCAATCGTCACACCCGGCTTTCCCCCGCTGACGTTGAAATTCGTCACCCCGCCGCCGAGATGGGTGCGCTGGCCGATCTTGGAGGTGTCCGCCCGCAGATCTTCGAACGGCTCGATGACGATCTTCAACGGCTCCGGACGAGCATTCTGCACGAACGGCTGCTGCGGCTGAACGTTGAGCGATACCATTTCGCCGGTTCCGGCGCAGCCCCAGAGTAGCACCATGCCCACCGCGATACCGACCTGACTTGCAATTCGACATCCCTGTGCAATCACACAACCCTCCCTGTCAGTAAGTGGTTCCCCGCCCGGACGGGCCCAGTCTACCCAACTCCACGCCGGATGACAAACAGTGAGGGCTCACCGAAGGCTGAGAATACCCGATCTGAATCGGTAGAGGACGCAGAACCCCGGAGCGCAGTCGAAGCACCGAGCGGATCAAGGTGTCAGGAGCGGCAGCAGGCTGCGGAAGGTTTCTCGGCCGAGTTCAGGTAAGCGCCCCTCCTGCATCGCCGGGGAATCCAACGGCACGAAACGAGCGATCTTGAACCGGGACCGTCCCGACAAGACTGCCGCCAGCTGGGCTTTTCTGTCGTGGGTGATGGGCAGGGTATAGCCTTCACCCCGCTTCCATTCCCAGAGCGTGGGAGCCAGGGATAGATCCAACCCTTGACCGGCCAGCTGGTGAAACCGGTCGAAGAAGTTCTTCTTCTGCTGTTTGACCAGGCTTCCTTCCAGGATCATCGCAAAGATCAGATGGTGCCCCCACCAGCACAGCGATCGAAAGGTGAACTTGTCATCACCCACGAAATGTTTGGGATAGTCGAGATACTGATAGGGGCATTCCTCTAAATGTTCTCCTTTGACGAACTGCGCCTTGTCCGGGTCGAATTCCGGCGGCAACAGCAGCCTGCTTTGAGCCAGGTCCCCATGAAGATCCTGGTGAAGCCTGGTGAGCAGGGCTCGAACCTTGAGAATGAGGCGTTGCTTCGCGAGGAACAGGTTCCGGTCCGAGACCAGTTTCATCTCGTCCGGCGTCAGGGA
>JAJFBJ010000016.1 GCA_020697375.1 Nitrospira sp.
CGGCCCTGAAAGTCGTGCTGGATGTGGGTGAGTTTGCTAGAGAGGTCCCGTACGTGATGATCGTAGACGAAGGTAATCGTCGCGACCGTTTCCTTGTTCCCGTCCCACTCCTGCCCGACGAGATTGTCTCGAATCAGGTCTCGAATGGCCTCCGATCGATTGGTATATTTACGCCGCTCGATCAGCCGATCGAAATCGACGAGAAGGTGCTGATCAAGGGACACACCGAATCGGACGAGGTTCTTCATGAGTCTTAGAGTGTGTTACGAATAATAGAAACGTAGCACCGTGAGAGAATTCGAGTCAATCCCTGAATGGTGATGACGTGAAGATGGAAACCACCGGCTGGAGGTTATTCGCCCTGAATCGGGATGTAGAGGAGGCTGCCCTGGCGATTGATGAGCAGGAGCGCCAGGTCGGTGGAACGAAGCGGTTCGGCGAGTCGTTGGAAGGTCTCGAAATTGGGGATCGGCTGTCGATTGAATTCCAGGATCAGATCGCCCGGCTGGAGGCCGGAGACTTCGGCCAAGCTGCCGTCTTCGATATCCGTCACGACGAGCCCGGAGTCGGCGGCCAAATCCATCTGTCGCGCCAGCGCCGGAGTGACGTCGTCCAGAATCACGCCGGCCAGGGGATGCGCGGCGGCGCTTGCAACATCCGTGGGCTGGGCTTTTCTGACTCGTTCCCGCGGGGCCTCTTGTACCGTGAGGTCCGTCTGCATCAACCTCGCGTCACGGAACAATTCGAGCCGGTGTTTGCTGCCGATCGCGGCCACCGCCATCAGGTTCCGCAGGTGGCCGCTATCCATCACGTCGCGCCCGTCGAAGCGCACGACGACATCCCCCCGTTTCAGCCCGGCACGTTCCGCTGATCCCTTGGCCTGCAAGTCGGTAATGATCGAGCCCTTCACGTCCGGCAGATGAAACGTTTTCGCCAACAGCGGACTCACGTCCTGCGTGGATGCTCCGAGAAATCCCCGCACCACGCGGCCGGTCTTGATGAGGCTCTGCATGGCCGTCCTCGCCATATTGCTGGGAACCGCGAACCCGACGCCGACACTGCCTCCGGTCGGGCTGGCGATGGCCGTATTGATTCCGACCAACTCGCCGTCCACATTCACCAACGCCCCGCCAGAATTGCCTGGGTTGATCGGCGCATCGGTCTGAATGAAATCTTCCACATCGGCCACACCGACATCCGCCCGCCCCACGGCGCTGACGATGCCGAAGGTCACCGTGCGGCTCAATCCCAACGGATTGCCGATGGCGAGGACGAAATCACCGACGGCCAGCGCGCTGGAATCGCCCCAGGCCACCGTGGGCAGGCCGGTTGCGCTGATCTTGACGACCGCCACATCTGTCTTCGGATCGGTGGCGACCACGCGGCCCTTGAACTGCCGCCGATCGGCCAGAATGACTTCCACAAACCCCGCATCGGCGACGACATGGTTGTTCGTAATGATGTACCCGTCCGGCGAGACGATGACTCCGGAGCCCTGGCCGTATTGCCGGCGGGGCGGCACGTCCTTGAACATGCCGAAGGGAAGACCCTCATCGGTGAAGGCCTGGTCATGTACCACGACGGTCGAAGCGATGCTGACCACGGCGGGAATGACCTTGGCGGCGGTCGTCCGCACCTGCGCCTGCAAGTCCACGGTTGCTCCGACGAGCGATGGACGCGCCCGCGAGGATGCAGGACCAGCTTCGGCCGACTGCCACAGGGGACCGAGTCCCAATAAAACAATGAACAATGCGGCGACCGACGCGAAGGAATGATTGATATGGGACAACATGCTGTTGACTACCCTTGCCGGCAAGATGGTGAAAAAGCCCGCCGGCTTTGTTCTCGCACCGCGCAGATGCTCAACGTACCACTAGGGGAAAGGAGCCTGTCTCGACAGGCTCAGGGCGGGGCAAGAATGTCACGTTTCGCCCTTTGCTTGCTGCGGTCGCGCTGGACGGCCATTTTGAACATCCTGTGCGGACTATTCGTGATCTCACAGTGGAGCATTGGTCTCCAGGGACCCTCCAAATAGTGTTTCAACAGCCTGCTCGTACAGTTCACGAACTTAGAGATCGGCATGCCTGAGGCGCAACGCATTCGCAATCACCGACACGGAACTGAACGTCATCGCCGCGCTCGCCAGCATCGGACTCAGGAGGATTCCGAAGAATGGATAGAGCAGACCTGCTGCGACCGGCACGCCGACTATATTGTACACAAACGCAAAAAAGAGGTTCTGTCGAATATTCCGCATGGTCGCCTTGCTCAACCGGCGCGCGCGGGCGATGCCGCGCAAATCTCCCTTGACCAGCGTCACCCCGGCATTCTCCATGGCTATGTCTGTCCCGGTTCCCATGGCAATGCCGACATCCGCCTGCGCCAGAGCCGGGGCGTCATTGATTCCGTCCCCGGCCATCGCGACGACCCGGCCGCTCTTCTGCAGGTCCTTCACGACCCGGCTCTTTTCGTCCGGTTGCACCCCGGCCAGAACTTCATCCAATCCCAGCTCCTTCGCCACGGCCCCTGCCGTCACGGCATGATCACCGGTCACCATTACCAGCCGGAGACCTTCTTCCCTCAACAGACGCAAGGCTTCCGCAGTGGAGGCTTTAATCGGGTCGGCCACGCCAAGCAGGCCGGCGGGATGCCCATCCACCGCGACGAACATGACGGTTTGCCCCATTTTCCGCATCATCCCGGCGGTCGCTTCCAATTCAGCCAGGGAGGTATCGCCATCCGTCCGTCCCTCCCGCAACAGATCAACGGTGCCTACCGCCACTCGCTTGCCTCCGACGGTGGCCAATACGCCCTTCCCTGTCTTCGAGTTGAACTCAGAGACCGGTTCCAGCATCAGGCCACGCGCCTCCGCGCCGTTGACGATCGCGCCGGCCAGTGGATGCTCGCTCCCCCGTTCGACGCTCGCCGCCAATCGCAACAGATCCGTTTCCGACCAGGGGGATAACGCGCTCACCACCCGGAGTTTCGGCTTTCCCTCGGTGAGCGTGCCGGTCTTGTCGAAGACGAGCGTATCGACTTTTTCGATGGTCTCCAACGCGTCGGCCTTCTTGAACAAGACGCCGGCCGCGGCGCCGCGCCCCGTTCCCACCATGATGGACATCGGCGTCGCCAAGCCCAGGGCGCAGGGGCAGGCAATGATCAGCACCGCCACGGCATTCAACATCGCATGGGCCAAACGGGGTTCGGGCCCAACCATCGCCCAGACCAATGCGGTCACGAGCGCGACGCCGACCACGATGGGAACGAAGTACCCGGCCACCACATCGGCCAGCCGCTGAATGGGCGCCCGGCTGCGTTGCGCCTCGGCCACCATTTGAACGATGCGCGCGAGCAACGTGTCCGCGCCGACGCGATCGGCCTGCATCATTACTGCGCCGGTTCCATTGATGGTGCCACCGGTCACCCGATCTCCGGATGTTTTCTCCACAGGCAACGATTCACCGGTCACCATCGATTCGTCGATCGCGGTTTGGCCTTCGAGGATGATGCCGTCGACCGGCACCTTCTCACCAGGCCGCACCCGCAGGCGATGGCCCACCTGGACCTCATCGAGGGGAATGTCTTCTTCTCGTCCATCCTCGCGCAGGCGCCGGGCGGTTTTCGGGACCAATCCCAGCAGAGACCTGATGGCGCCGGTCGTCCGGCTCCTTGCCCGCAGTTCCAAAACCTGGCCCAGAAGGACCAGCACGGTGATGACGGCCGCTGCTTCGAAATACACCGGCACGGCCCCGTGCTCGAGATGGAACGATTGCGGAATCAACGAGGGAAATAAGGTGGCGAATGCACTGTATAGATAGGCCGTACCGGTTCCGATCGCGATCAGCGTGAACATGTTCGGGCTGCGATGGGTGATCGACGCCCAGCCTCGTTGGAAGAAGGGCGAGCCTGCCCAGAGGACTACCGGGGTGCTCAACAGGAACTGAACCCATGCCGAATGTTGGTCCGATATGACATGCTGCATCGGGTGACCCGGCAACATATGCGACATGGCCAGCAGGAATACCACCGCCGCCGGGCCTATGGCGATCCAGAATCGGCGGGACATGTCCGCCAGCTCAGGATTGCGTTCCTCTTCCACCGTGACCGTGCGAAGCTCCAACGCCATCCCGCACTTCGGACAGGACCCTGGCCCCGCCTGCACGACCTCCGGATGCATGGGACAGACATATTCCGTTGTTTTCTGCGGCGGCATGGGCGAGGCCGGTTCCAGCGCCATGCCGCATTTCGGACAAGGCACCGGTTTTTCCTCGAGCACTTCCGGACACATGGGACAGACATATTTCATTCCGGGCGCCGCAGTGGCTGCCGGGACGGTCTGTTTCGATGGGGCCGGCGCGAGGTACCGCGCAGGGTCTGCCCGGAATTTGGCGAGACAACCCTGGCAGCAGAAGTAGTAGGTCGTGCCCTGATAGGAAAAGGATCCGGCGGCTGTGGCGGGATTCACCGTCATGCCGCAAACAGGATCGATGGCTCCCGACAAGGCCTCGTTGGGCAGTGAGGCGTCCAACATGGGGAGCGCTTTCTCCGCATGAGGCCAGTTCATTGGTCTGGGCGGCACGATACCGGAAGAGAGATAACGAGCCGGATCGGCGCGGAATTTTTCAAGGCAGCCCATGGAGCAGAAATAATAAGTCTTTCCTTCGAAGGTATGAGAGCCGGCCGCAGCCGATGGCTGAACGGTCATCCCGCAGACCGGATCCAGTTCGTCGTCTGCGGCCGGCTGTTCCGCCGCCGCCGGCTGCACCATCGGAAGGGGACGGCGGCCACCTTCCGGAAGTGCCGTATCGGCCGCAGCAGCTTTCTTCGCATATTGCTTCGGCGCGGCCCGAAACCGGTCGAGACAACTGGCGCTGCAGAAATAGTACGTCTGGCCCTCATAGTCCAAACGCCCTGCCGCCGTCGAAGGTTCCACCGTCATGCCACAGACTGGATCGATGGCCATCATATCCTTCCGGCTCGTCCTACCTTTTCCCATCGCCGTCGAGAATACTTTGAATAATAGCCTTCAAGTTTTCAGGATCAATTTGCTCGACCTTGATGTTGCCGTCCAACAGCACGGTGGGCGTCTGTTGTATCTTGATCCGGTCGCCCCATTTGCGCCCCTCTTCGAAAGCCCTCGCCGGTTTTGCGCTGGCCAGTCCCGCTTCGAACGTTACCGGATCGAGACCCACCTCACGAATCAACACTTCACGGATGGCGCGGTCGATGATGCCGATCTTGTCATTATGGATCGTCCGGAAGAGCGCCCGCTTCATTTCCTTGCCCTTCCCCATGGTCTTGGCCTGCTCGTACATGTCGAACGCCGTCGGCAGCTTGCCCGCCATGACGGGATAACCCACCATGACCACATCCAGTTTGTTGCCGAATTCCTTTTCTAAAATCGCCAGCCCCTCGCCGTCGAACCGGTGGCAATGCGGACAGTAGAAGTCTGCGAACTCCACCAATTGGACCTTGCCCGCCTTATGCGTCGACCGTTCATCCTTGAGCAGCTCGAAGTGACCCTTGAGCTCTGCCTTGGCTGCCAATACCAAACCCGGGACCGTCGCTATCGACAGTCCGACCAGGACAACGATCATCAATCCCTGCCATCCGCGATTCCCCATGCGCTCTGCTCCTTTCCAAATTGCCTTCGTTTCCACAGCCTCGCCGGCATTATAAACAACGCCCGGCGTTGTAGGCGTCTGTTATAATGCCCATGATGCGGGTCAAACTTCTACAGGTGATTGGCATTCTTTGGATCACCGCGATCATGGCGGCCTGCGCTGCAAGCAACGACCTGCGCGACTCCGTGCCAAGCGGACCGCCAACCCCGCCCTTTTCTCAGATCAAGGCGATGCCGGATTCCTTCAGGGGGCAATCTCTGGTGCTTGGCGGGCAGGTGCTCTCGGCCCGTCGCATGAAAAACGGCACGCGTATCGAACTGCTTCAGTTGCCGCTCAATGATGCGCAACAGCCTACACCCGATCTCATGAAATCCCAGGGACGATTCTTGGCGATTCAACGGGAATTTCTCGACCCTGCGACCATTCCCCAGGGAACCTTCGTGACCGTCACGGGAGAAATAACCGGCTCCACTACCTTGCCTCTCGACGAGACCGACTATACCTATCCCGTCATCGACATCACAAATTTCCGCACCTGGACGCCGTCACAAGACGACACTCTGTCGAGAATCAGCCCCTATCCTTACTACAGCCCGTTCAGGCCTCCCTATTGGGGACCTTATGGGCGCGTGTTTCCCTATTACTGGTAAACTCGTCGGGACAGTTGGTCGTACTGCATGGAGCTGATCCGGCATCTGGCGGCCGCGCGACCGCTTCGAATACCTGCCCGCCCATCTACTCCAGATGGTCCCTGAGGAATTGTTCCAATTCAACGAATACTTGTCGACGGTCCTCTTCGCGACTGAGGACATGGTCGGCCAAGGGCATTTCGATATAGCGATAGGTCGTAATCTTGGCCGCTTTCAAGGATTGGTCCATATCGCGTCCATGGGATACCGGCGCCACGCGATCCATGGCGCCGTGCATCAGCAGGAGCGGAGTGCGCAGCTCTGACGCGTGGTAGAGTGGCGACATGTCGCGGAGCTGCTCGGGATCGCTCCACCAAGAGCCGATGCGCGACTCCACGACCTGTTTTTCATTCACATTCCGGCGGCTCTCGGCTACGAACTGAGGCAAATCTGTCACGCCGCCCACACTCACGGCGCAACGATAGAAATCCGGATTCTTCACGGCTCCCATCAATGCCGCATACCCTCCATAACCCGTCCCCACGAGGCAGATCTTGTCCGCATCGGCGAGATCGGTTTGGATGGCCCATTGCACTGTATCGGTTACATCGTTTTGCATCTCCAGACCCCAGCGTTGGAATCCGGTCCGGAGAAACTCCTCTCCGTACCCTTCGAGCCCACGAAATGGTATTTCCAGCACCGCCCAGCCACGGCTGACCAACCACTGCGTCCAATAATTGAAACTGTCGCGTTCATGCGAGGCCGGCCCTCCATGCGGAAAAAGGATCATGGGAACCCGGTGGGATCCCCGAACCCGGGGGACGGTCAAAGAGCCATGCAATTTCTTGCCGTCACGCGCTGTCAACGTGATGGGTTTCGGAACGGGCAGATCGGCCCCTTCGAGGTCCAAATAGGTCTTGCCGAGGAGCAGCATGCGCCCGTCCCGCTCATCGAACAGAAAAAATTGCGGCGGGTGAGCCGGGCCATTGGACTTCACGATGTGCAACCGCCCGTCGGCGCTGCTGCTGTGGATGACGTTCGCTCGCGCCGGAATCATCCGATCGATCCTCGCCTGAAGCCGCTGGGCGTCGAAATCCCAGAACAGGACCCGCAGATCCTGCGCGCTGTAGCGGACGCCGATGACCTTTCGTTTCCCCGCTGCATAGACCAGCTCGCCGGCCAAGTCGTATTTCGGATCGGCTGCCACGAGGATACGGTCAATGGAGGGATCACCGCCGACCTTGATCTTGAAGATCGCCGCTCTTCCCCGATGCTGATCCCTCACGTAGAGCCAAGCAGGATCAGCGTCGAAAGCGAGCGGCATCAATCCCGTTTCCTTCGCCATGTCGTACTCGGCGAATTCACGCCACTTGCTGGAATCCGGAGGCCTGACGATCACTCGCACGGTAGTTTCAAATTGGCCGGCCCCCGCCCGGATCTGCCCCTCACGATCGGCGATCCATTTCAACATCGTGTGTGGTCCCGGTTGCAGGCCGGGATTGCTCTGCACCAGCTCGCGTTTGCCGGTATACAGGTCCAGCTTATACACGTCCGGAGACAGTGGCCGTTCGCTGTCGAGCGCAACCAGGATATGTTTCGGATCTCCGAAAATCAGGCTCACAATGCGGTCCTGCGCCTGAGGAACATACTGCTTCCCGGGAACCGATCCGGCAGCAGTCTCTTCAAGAAGAAGGTCGTTCCGTTGCGTGCCGTCGCGGTTCACTGCCATGAGCGCGGTTTTCCCCGCCTCGCCGGTCCCGCTTATACCGGCAATCCTCAAGCAGACCAGCAGGCGTTCGTCATTCACCCATTGGAACCAGCGGATGGCAGATTCCCGATTGTCCGCGGTCACGATGCGTTGCGTCTCCTGGCCTGTGACTGTTCGAGTGTCGAGATAGGTCTGCCCGTTGTGATTGCGGAGAACCGCCAGGTGCCGGCCAGACGGGGACAGCTGCAGTGATGCAATCCGCGGCAGGGCTGCGAAGGCTTCGACGGGCGGAGGCGTGGCGCTTGAGTCCGCCTGGACGGTACCCACGCCGAAAATGAACAACAGAATGGCAAGCAGCCTGTACATGGGCCGGCGGGTCCATCCTTGAAGTGGTCAGCACACATCCATCCGGGAACGTCAGACAGATCTATTTATCACACGATCCGCCGATAGGCGTCCAATCCCTCTTGAAGCCGAGTCATCCGGAACGAGAGAGTCTCTCGATCTAGAATCTATACTCCACTCCTCCAAACGCGCTGATTCCCAATCCGGGATTGGCAAAACGATTGAATTGATCGTTCACCACCACTGCTCCGGCATAGGTTTTGTCGGTCAGGTTTCGACCTTCGGCGAACAGAACCCAATGCTCACCGATATTGTAACCGGAGCGAACATTGAGGATGAAATAAGCAGGGTTCTTCACCCTGTTCAGATAGTCCGTATAGAAGCCCGACAGCGACCATTCGACATAAGGCGCGATCCACCATCCGGCCGGATGATCGTATCGAACCTCCAGATTCATACTGTGTTCCGGCGCACCGGCCACCGTATTGCCGTCCTTGGCGACCAGTACGTTGGGACCGACCGCTCCGCCGGCGAAGACATCATCAGTAAACTTGAAGCGCGACCAGGTATAGGCCACGCGCGTCTGCAGGCTGTCCTCTCTACCAGCCTCACTCTGCGCGAACAGCCCCTTTTTGAGCACCATGCCGCCGCCTGCTTCCACACCGGTGTGCCGCGTGCCATTGGCGTTTTGGAATGTGCCTTGATTGTTGATGATCGACGCCAGAATTTCTTTTTGCATCTCCAGATTGTAGACCGTGACATCCCAGTTGTATCGCCGATCGGCGGAGGTTCCCCGGTGGCCCAGCTCCAGTTGCCAGGCGCGCTGGGCGTCGAGGTTCAGGAACCCCGTATTCGGCTGGCCGTTGGCATTCACCGAGGACAAGAGCTCTAGATTGAGCGGCGCCTCATAGGCCCGGCTGGCGTTGAAGTAGAGTTGGGAAGTCGGCGTGGTGCGATACACGAAGCCGAGCTTCGGGCTGATCGCATCGAAATGCTGCAGCGGCCGATTCGTGCTGGTCGGCATGGAGGCAGTATTGGGGTTGAACGGATTGCCGGCCGGTCCGAAGTTGTCCACAGTCGCCTGGCGCCCGGTGTAATCCCACCGGCCACCGATCACGACCGTGAAGTCCTCGGTGGCATCGAATGCGTCTTCTGCGTAGACGCCGAAATAGGTGGTCTTGGCTCTGTAGTTTTGAGTCAGCGCTCCAATGCTTCCATTGATGTTCACAAAGCGCTGCTGATGCTGGTCGCCATAACGCGGCTGGAACCCCATGACGAAAGAGTTTTTTCGCCCGAACAGATCGTTGGAATTGACATAACGGAATTCTCCCCCCACGTTGTTGTTGTCCTGCCTGATCGTTTGGAAAATGGGATGGTCCACATACTGGTACGAATAGTAGGGGATGATTTCGAAATATTGATTGGGGGCAAACTCGTTGTGGTACGCGATGCCGATCCGTTGCAGATTGTAATAGCGCCCGTAGCTGCACACCTGGTTGTTCAGGTTGCAAGCAAAAAAGGGCGGGGTTCCCGGAGGGCTTTGTCCACCCGCCTGCTGCCGATTGTGAAACAACTGCCCGTTGGTGAGGGCGCCGGGAATCCGTTCGGCCACATTCGCCTGGAGGAAATAGGCCCGAATCTCCTGATGGTTCCCAAGCTGAATGCCGATATTGGCATTGATACGCTCTCGCGCTTGCTGGTTGTTGTCTTGAAAGCCGTCCTGGCGATTACCGGATACGCTGATGTAGTAATCCAGCGTCGCGCTCATCTGGCCCACCTGAAAGGGCCGCGTGACCTTGCCGCTGGAGACCTGGCCGCTCACCATGCCGAAACTGCCGCCGAGCATCCGCATTTGCAACGTCGAGGCGCTGTAGCCGGTCCGCGGCACGAAATTGATCGCCCCGCCGATGCTGTTTGCGCCGTAGCGCAGCGCATTTGCGCCCTTATAGACCTCGATGCGCTCATAGGCCAGAAGATCGATCGATTCAAAGTCCGAAAAGCCGTCGGCATCGCCGAAGAAAATTCCATTGATGAGGATATTGATGCCCCGGTGGTGAAAATTATTGCGCAGAGACGTGCCGCGAATTTGAAACTGTCCTTCGTCCGCGCCGAAGCGTGATTGAAACCGGACGCCTGGTGCAAACATCAGCACATCTTGAAGATTCAGCGCTCGGGTTTCCGTGATCTGTTTTTCCTCGATGATGATATTGCTGCCCGGACGCCGCGCCAGTTGCTGTTTCACGTCTTCGACATTTTCAATCCGTTTTCCCTTCACCTCCACCGGCTCGACGACCACGAACGGCGTCTCTTCATCGGATAGTTGCTCCTCTGCCCAGCCGTCAGAGGTATGGATGCCCGCAACGAGTATCGTGACGAGAGACAACGTCACCGCAGTCCCTCTCCAATGTAAAACAGGCTTCATCGTGCTGCTCCTTGTGCATGGTGCATATCGTGAATCGATGTCGTAAGGTTCTTCTGTGCTGGTGCGGATGGTGCGTTGCGCCGGAAGCGTCAACGCCTCGACCCACATGGTCTTCAGCGGCACACCTTTTGAAGCGGCCTCTGATGGCCTGCACCTGGCCGCCCAGCACTAGGAAACTGGCTTCGTAGCCTTCCTCGAACCGCGCGATCCGTCGCCCTGGAAAAATGGCGGCCGGGATGGTCTCGCGCCACATCTTCAGCAACGTGAACAGAAGCATGGCTTGGCTCTCGCGATCCACTTACGACAGGCTGCTAAAAATCATTTGGCGATACTGGAAGTCCCGCTGATGCTCAAACAAGCGACCTTCTTACCGCCCAACCCCTGTCGCGCCAAGGCGCGCTTATCCCAGGCGAAGGTCGCTAGAACAGTCCCAATGTCACCCCGGCGTAAAAGGCCCGGCCATAGCCGGCGAAGAACAGGGTCTTGTTCGCATCCGCCGTGCTGTCTGCCACCACGTTGCCGGATGCTGCGTACTTTTTGTCGAACACATTGTCCAATTCGGCGAAGAGCTTCGCGAACCGGATCCACCTGTTGTTCTGGAACTCGAAATTCTTGTGAACATTGAGGTTCACGATCCAATAGGCGGGAATGCCCACCGTGTTGTTGTTGTTCAAGAAATAACTGTTCATGTAATTGGCCTCGACCCATCCGCCCCAGCCGGTGCCGCTGTGCTCGTAGGCTTCCTTGAAATTGAGCACGTCGGTCGGCACGTTCGGAACGACTTTGCCGTCCCGCACGAAGGCCGTCGGCACGCCGCCCGAAAGGAACCTGTCGCTGAAATTGATGTAGCGCGCGTCGATATGCGTGTAGGCGCCGGACAGGCGCAAGCCGTCCAAGGGACGCCAGTCGTAGAACAATTCGATCCCGCGATATTGGGACGAATCGGCGTTGATCGCGGCAGATCCTCCTGTATTCGAAACCACCTGTGAAATGATCTCGTCCTTCACGAACGTGACGAATCCGACCAATTGCACCGTGAGGGTCTTATGCAGGCGCGACTCCGTCCCGAGTTCCACGTTGAGATTCTTCTGCGGCTTCAGATCGAAGTTCGTCCCGGCCAGGCCGGTGAAGGGATTCGTCAGCAAGTTGTTGAAGGTCGGAATTCCATACCCGGTGGAGGCGCGGGCCCAATGCCGGTAGCCGTCGGCCGGCTTCCAGGTGAGCGACATCTCCGGCGCCCAGTTCGTGAAACTTCGCTCGGCATTGGCCCTGCCGTTCACGCTGCCGGTGACATCGTAGCTGATCGTCTGCACGCTCAGTTGTGATTGCTCGAAGCCGAGGCCCGCCGCAAGGGTCCACTTCGGCACAAATTCCAATTCTTCCCGGATACGCCCGCCGATGTTCCGGATCGTGCCGCGGTTGTTCTGCGCCAGGGTCCCGCGCGTGCCGAAGAAGTCTTGGAGATTCCTGAAGGTCTGTCCTTCCTGCTCCATCTGGTTCACGAAAAAGCCGACGTAACTGCGGAGCGGCATGTCGAACAGACGCCCGTTGTGGCGCAAATCGGCATAGTGCTTGTAGTTGGGATTGACGTTGTCGGTGATCTGCGTAAAGGTCTGATTGATATCCTTCACGTCGTAGTCGGCTTCCACCGTCAGGACGGTATTGGCGTCGATCTGGCGCTCGTACATCCCGCCGATGATATTTCTTCGGTCCAAGCGACGCTGGCCCAGGAGGACCGCATTCGTCGCATTGTTGATACCGCCGGCCTGCCGATGGTCGGCATTGAATTGATCGATGGTCAGCCTGGTCGGCACCCGGGCATCGAGCCAGTTCGTAATGGCTTTGAAATACAGATTCTGCTTGTCGTCCACCTTGACGCGAAAATTGAAGTTGAGCGTCTGGGTGCTGTAGTCGCTGTGCCGGATGAATCCGTCCTCGATGACGTTGCTGGCAAACAGGGACACATCCACGTTCTGGTACTGTTTGCCGACGGCAAAGGCGTATTTCTGGTACCCGTACGAACCTCCGCTGAAGAAGGACTCGAATCCATTGATGTCGCTGCCGCGCCTGGTCCTGAAGTGCACCATGCCGCCGAGGGCGTAGTTGTCATAGAGCGACGACGATGCGCCTCGGGTCACCTCCACGCTTCGCATGAACCAGGGGTCCTGAATGTCGAGACGAGACAACCCATCGGATTGCGTTTGAATGAACCCGTCTTCGTACATCTTGATATCGCGCACGGCAAATGAGGTCTTGACCCCCGACCCGCGGATGGAGATGCTGAAGTCCCTGGGGCCGTTCGCCTGACGCAGCACCACACCGGGCAATGATTCCATGGCTTCCTTCATCGTTCTGGTCGGCTGGGACTCGGTTTCCGACTGGTCGGTGGCAGACAGGCTCATGCCTTCCGGCCGCCTTAGAATGTGCTCGCTGACAATGCTGACGTCGGCCAGCTCATATTCAGGAATCGCCTCCGATGCATCCGGCTCAGGCGATTCATGCAAGACCACCGGTTCTACCGGCTTTGCCGCGTCGCCTGCCTTCGGTGGTTGCTGCAGTTCATCCAATTCATGGAGGATCTTTTGCAATTGATCACGCAGGTCACGCTCCCGCGCGCTTTTCTCCACCCCCGCAGCCGGAGCCTCTTGCTGCGCGAACGACGGCCATGCGCCGGACGACAATCCCATGGTCACAATCGCCAGCAGCGTTGAGCGACATAATGTCGAATGAAGAGGGACACCCATACACTTCCTCCTGGCACAACTGTGCACATGACGGCAAAGACGAACCGCCTCTCGCCGCTGCCCGAGCAGGCGAGAAGAGATGCTGGGACAATGAGCGCTATGAAAAATGAATTACGATTGAACGGGAGGCGCACGAGAGGCGGCATGGAATCCGCACTCGGCCGAGATGACGGCGTGACTATTCTGAACCAAGGGCGTGACTATGAGAAACGGGTGCAGCAGGAGCGCGGAGGGTTCCGCATCCGACGTGGGATTGGCCTGACAGGACCAGGCGCAAAAGCTGGAGTGGGAGACCGTACTGCCGTGGTGATGGCTCGATGGCCCCGGCCGATCATGCTCGACCGCACAGGCCACCGACAAGACGGAGAGGAAGAGGTAGGTCCCCGCGAGAATGGCCGCAAGACCGGCGGAGGGTGTTTTCACGCGGCTCATTCCATCATGCCCTGCAACGTCTGAACCGTCTTAGGAGCATCCCATTCCCTCGGCCCGACGGCGCGCCCTATCAGCATCCCTTGCCGGTCGATAAGCACGGTCGTCGGCAAAGCGCGCACCAGATAAGCCTGGGACACGTCTTGATTTTCATCGAACAACACCGGAAGCTGCACATGCAAATTAGCCAGAAAATGCTTGATGCCGTCCCGCTGCAAGTCGGTCGTGATCGTGAGCAGCGCAAAGCGTTCCGGGTCCAGCTTCTGCCGCAGCCGTTCAAAGGCCGGCATTTCCTCCTTACAGGGTCCGCACCAAGTGGCCCAGAAATTCACGACGACGACTTTCCCCTTCAGGTCCGCCAGTTGAACCGACCGGCCATCCAATGAATTCAAATCGAACGGAGCCGCGATGGTTCCAGGCGGGACCCGCCCGATTCTCACCGCTGCCAGGGAATCGTCGGCATACACAGGACTCGCCGCCATCGACAGGGCCACCGACAAGAGAAATGCCTTCGCGACCATGCTTATCATCTTTCTGAGATCCATCCTGCCCGGCTTACTGTTTCGTTCCAGCCGCCAACCTTCACCGAGGAATCCGCAGCCTCTGCGTCACGATCTTGAGGCCCGGCATGCCATGTTCCATCCAAGCCAGGGCGAATAGCCCCTGTTCATTCACCGCCACCACGGGAGTCTGGCTTTTCTTCTCGTTCAATTTGTGCGGCCGGGTAAACGTTTCTCCCCGATCGGCCGAGACACTCATCACCACATCCCGCTTGACCGGCCCCTGCTCCTCCCACAGCACGACAATCCGTCCGTCCGGATCGACCGCAATCTGGGGATGGTCGGGGAAGGTCGCCTTCGCCACGTTGAGCTTCCGTTTCGGCGAGAAACTCTTGCCGCGATCATCCGAATGGGCGAGGTAGACGGCGGGTATCTCATCCGTCCCCTCCGTGTACCAGACTATGTATAACCGCCCTTGCCGATCGACTCCCATGGAGGCCGGACGATGCGGGCAGGCCGGGAACACCCATTGATCATGTCCGACGATAACGGGAGCCTCGAACGTCTCGCCCTGGTCAGTCGAACGAGCCACGACGGTTTCGCGGACATTGCCTTCGAAAATTTTTCGCCATGCCACATACACCATGCCGTCCTGGCCGCTAGTCACCGCCGTTCGGCAACAGACACAGGTACCGTCATCAACCTTGAAATTTTTCGTCACGGTCCGGCCGCGATCCAGCGATCTGGCCACATAGGTCCCCGGCTCTTTCTTCCCGTCTCGCCCATCGATCCAGGACAGATGCAGCCGGCCTTCCCTGTCACGATGCAGGGCATCGAAGGTATGTTGAATGACACCCGGATCATCGTTCACCAAGAGAGACGGCTGAAACGTCTGCCCGCCGTCGATGGAGCGGCTCAAGCGCAACTCCGTCGCGAAGGGTTGTTGCGGGGTCGCCTTGGGATGCGTCAAGCCCCAGGTGACAAATACGTCCTTTCCTTGCACGACCATGGCAGGCGCCTCCTGCCTCCAATAGGGCGATTCTTCGGCGCGATTGATTCGAACCGGCTGTCCCATCGGCCCGCCTGGCGCAATGCTGCGGGCAAACAAGACCGATCGCACGTCCTTGTCCTCCTCCGTCCAGGCCAGCGCAATGTCTCCTTGCTCTCCCACTTGGACCGACGGGCCGACCATAGCCTTCACCTTCCGTTCGGTCACGACTTTCTCACCGAGTTCATAGGGAAGCGCCAGCTCGGCCTGCGCCGTCGCAAGCGGGCCTGCCAATCCGAGGCACAGCGCGAAGAACCCGCCGATGGTTCTCACAGAATGGCTCATCCCTCACCTCTCTCGCCGGTCGCTGTTCATTGATTCGGTTCTCACTGCATAGGATCATGCTATTGCCGGATGGCCTCGATCAGCGAAGTGATAGGTTGCTGGATAACCATCGTCACCTTTCTCACACAGAGATGTGCCAGTCCGGGACGACATAGCGAGACGCAGGATGTTCAAAAAGGCCACCTTCTTACCCGCCCACCCCGAGCCTGCCGAGACAGGCGTTGATCCCATGGCGTACGTTGAGCCATTGAGCGATGCGAGAACAAAGCTGGCGGCCTTTTTCACCGTCCTGTCAGCGATTCAAACTGTAGCTGACCGGAAGATGCAACACGACCATCGGAGCCGTCAGCTCATGCTTCATATGCAGCGGACAGGCCCGTCGCACCGCCTCCATCGCCGCCTGATCCAGCGATTCGTGCCCGGAACTCTTCACGACCTCGACATCCTTGAGCTCGCCGTCCTTTCGAATGGACACCTTGAGCACCACTTTGCCCTCCCACCCATTCAATCGGGCGGTGCTGGGATAATGCCGCAATTCGATGATGCGGCGGTGCAACGAATCCGCCAACCATTTGTAATCGGCCTTGGGAGCTCTCTTCGGCGCCACCGCGCTGGCCACGACCTGATGCTCTTGCTGCGTCGCCGGATCCGGTTCCGCCGCCATGACCGGCGCAGAAACCGCTGGGGCTGGTTCGGCAGGGACTGGAGGCGCAGGCGCAGCCACCGGTTCGCTGACCGCGGCCGTTGTTTCCATGGCCGGCGCCTGGTTGGCGGGAGCTGGTTCGTCGACCGGAGCAGTCTGCATGACCGTTGCGCTCGCCGTCACTACCGGCTCAGGCTTCGTCTCTACAGCCGGCGGCGCAGTGACGACCGGCTCGGCCTGATAGGTCTGCGCCGCGACAGGCATCGATTCGACCGCCTGCTGCTCGACGGCCGGGGCCACCTCTCGCTGTACCTCAGTCGGAGTCGCCGCCTGGACAAGCGGCTCGGTTTTTTGAATTTCCTGCTGCTCGATCGATTTGGGCTGCACCTGCACGACTTCTTGCGGCGGCTGAATCTCTTGCGGCGGGCGAACCGTTTCAACGACCGGCGGCGCCTCTCGCTGCACCGGTTGCACCTCACGCTGAACCGGCTGTGGCGCCGGCCTGGCTTCCAACTGGCGCTGCACTGGCGGAGGCGGCGGCTCCACGGCGCGCGCCGGCTCACGCCGTGACTTCACCGGCGGAGCGGGCTGGACCTTCGATGTTGGAGCCGGCTCTTCGTGACGCAGGGCTTCATGCGGAGCCTCGACCAAGGCCACATCCCACGTGAACGGCTCTTGCTGCACCAATAGGGTCATCTTCGGCATGAAGCCGAGCGCGGCCAGTGCGAGGCAGGCATGCAAGAGGAGCGACGCCCCCCAGCCCTTCATTGCCTGTTTGGTTTGCCACGATTGCGCCATGAGCACATTGTCCATTGGGATGTCCCTTTCCGAAACGATTCTTCCGGCTGCTACTTAAAGACTACTTTGGAAACCGAACTGATCGGCACCTCGACTTGGCCGAAATCGGATTCGCCCTTGAAACTGCCCTCCACCGCCGCGACGAATTCTCCGTTCTTGCCGTTGGCCAATGTCACGGTCATGGCCGGCGCGGCCTTATCGGCGGCCGGCTTGATCTCGATCTGTTTGATCTGATCGAACTTGATGTTGACCGTGGCCGTGCCCCGTTTGGCCGGCAGGTGACGGAGTTCGTGGGGGACGAACGAGGTCTCGCTCAATTTTTCTTCCCAATAGAAAACGCCGTTGTTGAGTTCGGTTTCGACGCCCTGCCGGTCTGTCACGACGAGATGGAATGTTTTCTCGGCCTTCTGGTCGGCGGCGGAGACGACCGAAGCCCAGAGCAATAGCGCCAACCAGAACAGTCCATAGACACCGACCAACCTCTTCCTATGATCCACCTGCTTCATAACTCCTCCACCTGTTCTTCTTGAATAGGATGCCGCTGTGACATTACTCTGCCACCGCGCGATGCAATTGCCCCTGTTGCACGATGATTTTGTTGTGCGGGAACGCATGTTCGGTCCAGCCGATCGCCAATTTCCCGCTGTCATGGATGGCCACCGTCGGATGCTCGGCCTTAGAACCGCTGCTCAAGGTGAGCAATGGGCCGAACGTCTGCCCGCGATCCGTGGACAACCGAGTGACGACTCGTTTCCGCACCCCGGTCACCTCTTCCCACACTGCCAGGACTTTTCCGTCCGGATGGACCGCCATATGAAGGTTGTCCGGCAGTGAGGTGGCCGCGGAATGAAGCGCCACCGGCGTTGAAAAGGTGGCGCCCTGATCGTCCGACGTCGCGATGAATAGACGAGGCTGCTCGTCCTTCCCTTCCGTGTACCATCCGAGATACAGCCGTCCCAGGCCATCGAAGGCGATCGACGGTCCGCGATGCGGACAGGCGTCGAACACCCATCCGTCCCGATTCACCGGCATCGGCGGTGAAAAGGTCCGCCCTTGGTCTGTCGATTTTGCGATCACGATGTCCCGCACGTTGCCCTCGAAGGTTTTGCGCCAGGCCACCCACAGCGATCCATCCGGCGCCTGGGTCAGCATCGGACGGCAACAGGGGCAGGCCATCCCGTCGATCACCACATTCTTGCCGACCGTGGCTCCGTTGTCCCGCGAGCAAGCAAATAAGGCGCCGGCGCCGCTACGATCCTTGTTCCGCCCGTCCAGCCAAGCGACGTAGACCTCGCCGTTCTTCCCCACGGACAGGTCCTCAAAGGTGTGCGAAATGGCCAAGCCGTCATCGTTGATCCGGACGGGAGCCTGGAAGAGCGCCTCGCCATCGGTCGAACGCGCGAGCTTGAGATCGGAAGCGAACAGCGCGCCGGGAGCCTTGTTGGCAGCGGACCAGGTCACGAATTGAGCCCCGTCGGCCCCGATGGCGAACCCGGGAGATTGATGGATGGCTTCCGGCCCAATTCCCGCCGACTTCACCTGAACCGGAGTTGCGCTCGGCTGTCCTCCGGGCACTTGCGCCGCTTTCACCTCTCCTTGCACGCCGCTTTTTTCTACCCAGGCTGCATGCAACTGCCCCTCTCGACTGAATCGAAGGGTGGGAGGTGACAGAGTCGTCGTCGTTTCCACGAGTTTGAGCGGCGCCTCTAACGCGAGGGCGATCCGTGGATCTTCCCCACCGAACAGGGCGGTGTCGATGGCGGCAATGGTGAGCAAGGTCGCCGCAGCAATCATGCCGGCGCCTGGATGAATACACTTCATCTGCGTCCTCATTCGTTGACGGTCTGAAGAGGGAGCGCCCTACCCCTGCGCGTGGAACGCGCTGAACTGTTACCAAATGCGCTGAGGTATCGCGACAGGGAATGCGACAGTCACAAGGCGAACTGTGCTAGGCGGAGTGGGGTGGTGCTCGCGGCTGGCTCTGCGTAAGCAGCGGAGTCAAACAGGCAGGGTCGGAGCGGACCGGAACATGGCTGACAACATCGAACGTCTGCGTCTGGTGAAGGGGGGTCACCACGTGGACTCCCGCAGTCGCACACATCCAGGCGCAAATGCCCGATCCATGCATGCCGGCGTTGTGATGCGCCGCATGTTGGAGTTCGTGCGCGACCGCGCTGCCGGTCGTCACAGCCAATAGGACAACGGCGGCGCAGACAACGACCCAGGCGATGGCTTTGAAAAATGAACTTTGCATAGAAAACCGTGACCTTGTCAGGATGCTAACAAAGTGGCGAGGGAAGGTCAACGCTGCACTGGCTTCGCAGGTCCGCGTCACCAGTCGAATTCGCCCGCATGTTTCATGCTGGTTCGTCGTGAACGCGGGAGCCCCCAGACAATGGGAAGGAGGACGCGAAGTACCGAAGGGTATCAAGGGTGGCCTATGCCGATGATGCGCTCCACCCGCTCATCCCGCCCGCCGAGATCACGATAACGCCGGTACTGCGCCAGGGCCCTGACCATGTCCTTACGGTGAAGTTCGTAAAAAACCCCGAGATTGTAATGGGCTTCCGCCGAATTGGGCTTGAGGGCCACGGCCCGCTCATGCTCCTTCTCCGCCTCATCCAATCGATTCAAGCTCGTATAGACCATGCCCAAATTCAAATGGGCTTCTGCATATTCGGGACGATAGCGAATCACTTCCAGAAATTCGTGCTCGGCCTCTGCGAGGAGTCCCTGACTCCGATAGACGAACGCGAGGTTGTAATGAGCATCGACCAGGTCCGGCCTGACCGCAATGGCCTCCTTGAAGGCCGCGGCCGCCGCGTGCAAGTCGTTCGTCCGCTCGGCCAGGCGCCCGAGCAGATACCAGGCGTCGGCATGCCGCGGATTGGCATGGGTGAGACGGGACAGTTGCTCTCGGGCCATCTTGAGGTCGCCTTGACTGTCGTAGAGATTGGCCAGTTGATAGAGGGCCTTGGCATGGTCGGGCCGGACCCGCAGCAAGGATTGGTACATTTTCACGGCATTCGGACGATCACGCCGTTCTTCATAGAGCCGCGCCAGATCCAGATGCGCCTCCTCGTTGCCCGGCGCGATGTCCAGGATCTGTCGCAACACCGCTTCCGCATCGCTCCCCCGTCCCTGTGCGAGGTACACATCGGCCAGGTCATTAAGGATCTCCGCCGAAGGCGGACTCAATTTCAGCGACTGTTTGTAGGATTGGATCGCGTCATCGGGATTGCGTTTGCTCTGGAAGTAGACCAACCCAAGCACATGATAGGCTTCGGGCAATCGCGGATTTTGCACGATGGCTTTTTTCAGCGCCTCGATGGCGCCGTCGGCGTCGCCTTCTCGAAAGAGCTCCACTCCCCGCTCATAACTGCGTCGAGCCGTATCGGACGACGGGGCTGCCTGTGATTCGAATGTCGAATGAAAAAATATCAGGCAGAAGAGCGGAAGGCTCATGAGAAGACTACGCGGGAAACTGGCTGCTCGCCGCATCAAAATCCGCAGTGGAGCCTGGAAGTGAGCCACGCCGAATGGTCGGCGAGGGGGTTGGCCCTCACTATAGACGGCAGGGCATCCGAAAGCAACGACGACAGATCCGGCGATCCATCCGACGCCCACCAGTTGAGACGAATGCCGCTCTTTCGGTAGGATTCCCTTATGGATTCCTGTATACTCCGCCGCCGAGCCGATGCTCCCCTTTCGAACGTCGCTCCTGAACATGAAGGTACGCCTGCATGCTGACGCAAACTTTGAACATCCTGTTCGGAAGTAAGAACGACCGCGAGATCAAGGCATTGCGCCCGATCGTCGATCGGATCAATGGGCTCGAATCGAGCGTCACACCCCTGTCCGACCAGGCGCTGGCCGACAAGACCGAAGAATTCAAGAAGCGTCTCCAGGCCGGAGAAACGCTGGATGACATTCTGCCCGAGGCCTTCGCCTGCTGCCGGGAAATGTCGCGCCGCCGGCTGAACATGCGGCACTTCGACGTGCAGCTGATCGGCGGCATGATTCTGAACAGGGGCCGGATCGCGGAAATGAAGACCGGTGAGGGGAAAACACTGGTCGCCACATTACCGCTCTATTTGAACGCGCTGGAAGGCAAAGGCGCGCACCTCGTCACCGTCAACGACTACCTCGCGAAACGCGACGCCCAATGGATGGCCCAGCTCTACCATGCGCTCGGCCTCTCCGTCGGCATCATCCAGCACGATGCCTCGTTTCTCTACGACCCGACGTATGAGGCAACCGACAAGCGGCTGCAACACCTCAGACCCTGCAGCCGGCATGAAGCCTATCGCGCCGAGATCACCTACGGCACCAACAACGAATACGGCTTCGACTACCTTCGTGACAACCTGATCGTCAGCGATTTGAGCCAGTGCGTCCAGCGTCCATTGAACTTCGCCATCGTGGACGAGGTCGACAGTATCCTGATCGACGAAGCGCGGACCCCTTTGATCATTTCCGGTCCTACCGATCAAACCACGGATCTGTACTACCGCATCAACGCGATCATCCCGCAACTCAAACCGGACCAGGACTATACGATCGAGGAAAAAACAAAAACCGCCTCGCTCACCGAAGAAGGCAATGTCCGCGTGGAGAAGCTCCTGGGGGTCGACAACCTCTATGACGTGCAACACATGGATCTCGTGCACCATGTCGTGAAGGCCCTGCAGGCCTATGCCCTGTACAGGCGCGACGTGGACTACGTAGTGAAGGAAGGCGAGGTCATCATCGTCGATGAGTTTACCGGCCGCTTGATGCCGGGCCGCCGCTGGAGCGACGGACTGCACCAGGCAGTGGAAGCCAAGGAAGGCGTCAAAATCGCCAACGAGAATCAAACCCTGGCCTCGGTGACCTTCCAAAACTATTTCCGCATGTACAAGAAGCTGGCCGGCATGACCGGCACGGCCGACACGGAAGCCGGGGAATTCGCCAAAATTTACAACCTGGATGTCAACGTCGTCCCGACCAACCGGGCCATGATCCGCAAAGACTATGCGGACGTTGTGTTTCGCACGGAAAAGGAAAAGTTCACCGCCATCGTCGAGGAAATCAAGGACTGCCACGAGCGCGGCCAGCCAGTGCTGGTCGGCACCATCTCCATTGAAAAATCCGAGCGGCTGGCAGGGTATCTGAGCCGGCAGGGCATCAAGCACAACGTGCTCAATGCCAAGTTCCACGAGAAGGAGGCGGAAATCATCGCGCAGGCCGGTCGCAAAAGCGCGGTGACGATCGCCACCAATATGGCGGGACGCGGCACGGACATTCTTTTGGGCGGCAACCCCGACTTCCTGTTCAAGCGCATCCTTTACCAGGACGAAACACTGCCGGACGCCCGCAAGCTGGAGATTTTCGAGGAAATTAAAGTTGAATGCGAGAAGGACAAGCAAGCAGTGATCGCCGCGGGGGGGCTGCATATACTCGGAACCGAGCGGCATGAGAGCCGCCGGATCGACAACCAGCTTCGAGGCCGTGCCGGCCGTCAAGGCGATCCCGGCTCTTCACGATTCTATCTGTCTCTTCAGGATGACCTGATGCGCATCTTCGCCTCCGAGCGCGTCTCCCAGCTGATGCTCAAATTGGGCATGGAGGAAGGCGTGCCGATCGAGCATGGCATGGTCACGCGCGCCATTGCCAATGCACAGAAGAAAGTCGAAGCGCACAACTTTGAAATTCGAAAGCAGCTCCTCGAATACGACGACGTGATGAATAAGCAGCGGGAAGTGATCTACCAGCACCGCCATGCCGTGCTGGCCGGGGAACACATCCGCCAGGAAATCGACGACATGATGAAGGATGTCGTGAACGCGTTCGTCGACACCTGCTGCCCGGCGGAGCAGTATCAAGAAGAGTGGGACTTCAACGGCCTTGGCGAGTCCCTCCAAGGGCAATTCGCCTTGGATATCACGCAAGGCGGCGGCAGCCTCGCCGAGCACTTCAAAGATGTCGGCCGCGACGCGCTGATTGACGAGATCCATACTCAGGTGCGCCGGGCCTATGAGCAGAAAGAACAGGACCTGGGTTCCGAGCTGATGCGGTACCTGGAAAAAATGCTGCTCTTGCAGGTGATCGACCATCATTGGAAGGATCATTTACTGGGCATGGACCACCTGCGGGACGGCATCGGTCTGCGCGGCTATGGCCAGAAAGACCCGCTGATCGAGTACAAGCGCGAAGGCTTCGACATGTTCTCCGCCATGATGGACCGCATCAAATCGGATGTGCTGGAACGGTTGTTCCGTGTACAGGCCGTCAGGGGCGAGCAGCCGCCGCCCCTGCCGGAACCGGTCCCTCCGCCTCGCATGGTCCTCAATCGCAGCGATGAACCGATTCCGCAAAACGCTTCACGACAGGCCGACAAGGTGGGCCGCAACGATCCCTGCCCCTGCGGAAGCGGCAAAAAATACAAGAAGTGCCACGGCATGTGAGGGGATGGGACAGAGCCGCCCGTGTCGCTCGCCTCATCTAAATACGGGCAAATTGGGGACGGTTCGACCGCTGGCCTTCTTGTAAAAAAAGATAGGTGGTGCGGGGAGCTATATCTCCAACGGTCCCCCCAATCTCATTATGGTCTTCATCTGGAGGTAGACCAGGTGGCCACTAACTGCGCGCGTCTAATGAGGTCCTTCTGAGGGCGCACGTTCCGCGAGCAAAAGAGGCCCCCTGGTCTGCCGAGGGTCTTTTCGCCTTGACTTGCCGCGGCGCCACGGCTAATCTAACCCCCTCTTTTCCCTAGAGAATCCGGCAGGAAGCCCACTCCTTGCCTTCCTGCTCAGTGGCCCTCGACTGACGACCAGGGTGTGTCACATTGAGTACCGGGCATCCACAACTTCTGGCGGAGATCAAGGCTGAGATAGCCACAACCGGTCCGATTTCGTTTGCCCGCTTCATGGACCTCGCGCTCTACCATCCGCGATTCGGGTACTACGTTCGCCCTGTGGATGATCCGAGCAAGGAACGGATCGGATGGTCGGGTGACTTCTTTACCAGCTCGGACGTGCATCCGATCCTCGGTCAGGCCTTGGCGAAACAGGCACAGCAGCTCGACGCGCTCCTTGGGCACCCGGATCCTTTCACTGTGGTGGAGATGGGGCCGGGCAAGGGATTGCTGGCCAGAGATTTCCTCGCCACCTGCCACAAGGCTCCCGCATGCTTCGGCGACCGCCTCCGCTACGTCCTGATCGAGCGCAGCGCTTCAATGCGCAGGATGCAGCACGACAACCTGGCTCCCTGGATCGGCCAAACCGGCCGAGTCGCCTGGCTCGACCGCCTGGAAGATCTGCCGCCGGACAGCCTCACCGGCCTCTTTTTTTCCAATGAATTGGTGGATGCCTTTCCCGTTCACCGCCTTGCTGTAATCGACGGCCGGACCCAGGAAATTTATGTCGATTGGCGGGAAGAACGATTCCGTGAGGTCTATTGCCCTCTGTCCGAAGAGTTGGTCGCCTATTTACGTGACGGCGGCATCACCTTGCCGGACGGATATCGGGCGGAAGTGAACCTCGACGCGATCCGCTGGATGAAGCGAGTGGCACAAAGCATGGCTCGCGGCGCCGTCATCACGATCGACTATGGTCACACGTCCGAGGATCTTTATGGCCGGGACCGCAAGAACGGCACTTTTCTTTGCTACTACCATCAAACCACGTCGGAAGACGCTTACGACCGCGTCGGCGAACAGGATATGACCGCCCACGTTGACTTCACCGGGCTGGCGCAGAGCGGGCAACAGGCCGGGCTGGATGTGACGGGATTTACGAATCAGATGAGTTTTTTGATCGGATTGGGCGCTGAGCAGATGCTGGAATCGCTCGCTCCGGAATCGCCGGAATTTTATGCCGCGATCCACCTGCTGCGGCCGGACGGCATGGGGCGCACATTCAAGGTCCTGGTACAGCACAAGGGCATGCCAAAGCCGGCGTTGGATGGGTTGAAATTTCAGCCGTTTTTCGGGTCGATTCTCGCGGCACATTCGACTGCATAACAGGGAACCAACACGTAATGGATATTGAGAGGACCAGCGCGTGGCGTTTCATAGCCCACGCATCACGGATGCGCCATGGGTAGTGAGTCCGTACCGCTGAATTACATCCCGATCCTGATCTTTATCGCCATCGCGCTGGCCTTCGGAGGAGTCTCCCTCCTGTTCGGGTGGGTCGTCCGTCCGAGCCGGCCCTATCGCGCCAAGCTGGCTCCCTACGAGAGCGGCAGTCCTCTCTTCTCGGATGCGCGTGTGCAGTTTCCGATCAGGTATTACATCATCGCAATGCTGTTTGTGATTTTCGACATCGAAATTGTGTTCATGTTTCCCTGGGCCGTGGCATTTAAGAAGCTGGGGCTGGTAGGCTTGGTCGAAATGATTGTGTTTATCGGCATCCTGGTCGTTGGATTCTGGTATGCCTGGAAAAAGGGGGCGCTCGAATGGGACTGAGTATGGGATCCGTGATGAGCGACCTAGCCGCCTCCGTTGCGCGCGGAACGCGCGGCCTGAGACGACCCTCGTTCGACGCGCGCAGGCGGAGGCGACCAGGCCACTCATCCTCCTTCTCGCTAAAGAGGATAGGAAAGTGAGAGGAATATGAGTTTTTTAGAGCGCCAGCTCGATGCGAACATTATGACGACGAATCTCGATGCCTTCGTCTCGTGGGCGCGAAAATCTTCCTTGTGGCCGATGTCCTTCGGATTGGCCTGCTGCGCGATCGAAATGATCGCAAGTGTCTCCTCGCGCTACGACATCGATCGATTCGGCGCCGGTGTGTTTCGCGCCTCGCCGCGTCAATCGGATCTGATGATCGTGGCCGGCACCGTCACGCGCAAGATGGCTCCGGTCATCCGCCGAATTTACGATCAGATGCCGGAGCCGCGCTACGTCATGTCCATGGGGTCCTGCGCCACCTCCGGCAATCACTACAACAGTTACGCGGTGGTCCAGGGCGTGGATCAAATCGTCCCGGTCGATGTTTACATTCCCGGTTGCCCGCCGCGGCCGGAAGCTTTGCTGGACGGTCTGTTGAAACTGCAGGAAAAAATTCAGGGCGAGAAGGTGTTCGTGAAATAAAGACGAGGCAGGTAGATTTCCCGAATCCGATGACCTGCTGATCTGTTGAATGTTCCGCACTCATCAGACCAAGAGATCGATAGATTCCGCAGTATGTTCAGATGACCTGCAGGCTGGTTAAAAACTACCTGGAGGGTCCCTGGAGACCATGCTCCACCCTGCGAGATCACGAATAGCCCGCGCACAGGATGTTCAAAATGGCCGTCCAGCGCGGCCGGAGCAAGCGAAGAGGCGAAGCGTGCTCCGAGTACGTTGAGCCTCTGAACGACGCGAGAACAACGCTGGCGGACTTTTCAACATCCTGCTAGTGAAGAGTGACGTATTCGGATATGCAACCGCTGCTCGAACGATTGATGACGGCGTTTCCCGACGCCATCCGTGCCGTGGAAGTGGACACGATTCGCCATGAAGTGACGGCCCGCGTGGCCGCCGCTCGAATCGTGGAGGTCGCGCGCTGGCTTCACGACACGCCGGATGCGTCCTTCGACCATATCACGGACATTTGCTCAGTGGATTACCCCGACGATCCGGAGCGTTTTGAGGTGGTCTACCATCTACTCTCGTTGCCGCATCGCCGGCGCATCAGGCTGAAAGCCCGGGTCACGGAGGAAGCCCCGGAAATCGCCTCTGTCACCGGCGTGTGGAAAGGCGCCGAGTTCATGGAACGCGAGGTCTACGACCTGATGGGCATCATCTTCACAGGACATCCCGATCTCAGGCGTATCCTCATGCCCGAAGACTATGAAGAAGGCCATCCGCTGCGAAAAGATTTTCCGACCGAGGGACGGGGCTGGCGGAGCTCGTTTCCCTTCATTCCGCGCCTGGACGAAGCGCCGGCGAAGCAAACGGAAGGCGAAATCAGCGACAAGGAAAAACAGGCCTTCCTCGTCGCTGAACCGGCAGGGGGCAGGCGCCGGCGTGAAGAGTTGCTGTTGAACATGGGTCCGCAACATCCCAGTACCCACGGCGTGCTTCGCGTGGTGCTGGAATTGGACGGTGAACGCATCGTGAAGGCCACCCCGGATCTCGGGTATCTGCATCGGGGAGTCGAGAAACTGGCGGAAGGTCTCCATTACATGCAGGTCATTCCGCATACCGACCGGCTGGACTATGTCTGCGCCATGTCGAACAATTATGCCTACGTGCGAGCGGTGGAAAAATTGCTCGACATCACCGTGCCGGAACGGGCGGAATACATCCGCACCATCGTCGCCGAGATGCAACGGATCATCGGCCATCTCTTCTGGCTGGGGACCCAGGCGCTCGACATCGGGGCCATGACGGTGTTCTTTTGGACCTTTCGCGAACGCGAAGTCATGCTGGATCTGTTCGAAAAGTTATGCGGCGCGCGCCTGACCTTGAACTACTATCGCATCGGCGGCGTGGACAGCGACTTCACGTCCGATCTGGTGACCAGGCTGAGAGCGTTTCTGCAGACGTTTCCCAATAAGGTCAGCGAATACAACCAGCTGCTGATGTCAAACCGGATTTGGATCGGGCGCACGAGAAACGTGGCGGTGATTTCGGCGGAAGACGCGATCAATTTCGGATTGACCGGCCCGACGTTGCGCGGCTCAGGCGTCGACTATGATGTGCGGAAGTACGAACCCTACGGCGCCTACGACAAAGTCGATTGGGAAGTGCCCCTCGGCAAACATGGCGACACCTACGACCGATACTGGGTCCGTATGGAGGAAATGCGGCAAAGCGCCCGCATCATCGCGCAATGCCTCGACCAGATGCCGGAGGGGGCGATCATGGCGGATGTGCCTCAGGTCATTCCTCCGCCCAAAGCCAAGGTCATGCGCGACATGGAAAGCCTGATTCATCACTTCATTATTTTCACGCAGGGGTTCAAACCGCCGAAGGGTGAAACCTACTGCGGAACGGAAGCCCCCAAGGGCGAGCTGGGATTCTTCATCGTCAGTGACGGAAGCGCAAGGCCTTACCGGCTGAAAATTCGCGCTCCCTCGTTCGTCCATATGGGCGCATTCGACCACATGGCCCGCGGCTACCTGATCTCCGACATCATCACGATCTTCGGAACGTACGACATCGTGATGGGAGAATGTGATAGATGACCACGAGGGTTCAACCAAGGCTCACTCCTCATCTGGTAGAAGGGATATGCTGAAAGAAAAATACGGCGACGAAATCGACGACATTCTCGCCCGCTATCCGGTGAAGCGATCGGCGCTGCTGCCGTTGCTGTACCTCGCGCAACGTGAACAGGGCTACGTGACCGAACCGGCCATGCATGAAATAGCGGGAATTTTGAAGCTGACGCCGCCGCAGGTCTATGAGACGGCCACGTTCTACACGATGTTGAATCTGAAGCCTGTTGGAACGTTCCACATTCAGATCTGCAAGTCCCTGATGTGCGCGCTCGTCGGCTCGGATACGGTCATCGGCTGGATGGATACGAAGCTCGGCATCAAACCGGGCGAAACGACAGCGGATAAACTATTCACATTGAGCATTGTGGAATGTCTCGCCGCTTGCGGAACCGGCCCGATGATGCAGATCAATGACGACTACTATGAGCGGTTGACCGAAGAAAAAGTCGATCGCATCCTGGCGGATTTGAGACGGACCGGCGCTTCACCGTTGAAAACCGGCCCCTTCATGTGGCCGGAGGCAGCGGGAGCCCAAGCCAAAAGTTAAAGAGCGAAAGTTAAAAGTGCTTCTCGGAGCCTGAAAATTTTCCTTTTGACCTTTTCCTTTTTACTTCGAGGAGTCATGCCGAAGTACGAACCGATACTCTTGAAAAACATGCTTCAACCGGGCTACAGCGGCTCGCTGGCCGACTATGAACGCGCGGGCGGATATCAGGCGCTGCGAAAGGTGCTGGGGAAAGTCAGCCCCGCGGATGTGACTGCCGTCGTCATGAAGTCCGGTTTGCGCGGGCGCGGCGGCGCAGGATTTCCCACCGGAGTCAAATGGGGGTTTCTGCCCAAGGACTACCAGGGCCCTCGCTATCTCTGTTGTAACGCCGACGAGAGCGAACCGGGCACCTTCAAGGATCGCCAGTTGATCGAGCGTGACCCGCACCAATTGATTGAAGGCATCGTGATCGCCTGTTACGCCATCGGCGCGGCCAGTTCTTATATTTATATTCGCGGCGAATTTGCTCTTGGCGCGAAAATTCTCGAGCAGGCGCTCGCGGAAGCCCGTGCCGCCGGATATGTCGGCAAAAATATCCTTGGCAGCGATAGCACCATCGACGTCTGGGTCCACCGCGGAGCCGGCGCCTATATATGCGGAGAAGAAACGGCCCTCTTGGAATCGCTGGAAGGCAAGCGTGGTCTGCCGCGCGTCAAGCCGCCGTTTCCGGCCACGCATGGCCTGTACAATAAACCCACCGTGGTCAACAATGTCGAAACCCTGGCCAACCTGCCGCACATCATGACCCGCGGCGCCGAATGGTTCGCCTCAATCGGCTCACCTCCGAAAAGCACCGGCACCAGAGTGTTTTGCGTAAGCGGCCATGTGGCGCAACCAGGCAATTATGAAGTTCCCATGGGCACGACCTTCCGCGAACTGATCTACGACCTGGCCTGCGGCATGCGATCGGAC
Organism: Nitrospira sp.; assembly: GCA_020697375.1. The sequence goes on from JAJFBJ010000016.1 coordinate 29,828, forward strand.
AAGAAGCTCAAGGCCTTCATACCCGGCGGCGCATCCGCCCCCTTTCTGACTCCGGACCATCTGGACGTCAAAATGGATTTCGAATCGGTCGCCCAGGCGGGATCCATGTTGGGGTCGGGCGGCGTGACGGTGATGGAAGAAGGAACGGACATGGTATGGGCGGCCTTGCGGCTGATGGAATTTTTCTACCACGAGTCCTGCGGCAAGTGCAGCCCCTGCCGCGAGGGCAGTTCCTGGCTCGTGCAGACCATGCGACGGATCGTCAACAAGCGCGGACAGATGGCAGACCTTGAAACCCTGACCGACTTATGTAAGAACATTGCCGGCCGCACGGTCTGCGCCTTCGGCGACGCCGAGGTTTCCCCGATTATGAGCACGCTGAAACATTGGCGGCACGAGTATGTGCAATTGATCCATGCGGCCGAGGCGGCGAACCTGATCAGGCCGGAACCGGCAGGACGACACTAGTGCAGATCGACGATTGCACCATTGATTCATTGATACATTGCCCTGATCGGACAATGAATGAATCGTAAATGATCCAACGATTCAATTTTAACGATGCCTGAATCCACCACAGGAACAGTTCTCCTCACCATCGACGGCACCGCGGTCGCGGTCCCCAAGGGGACGCTCGTGATCGAAGCCGCCAGACGCGTCGGCGTGATGATCCCGCATTTCTGTTACCACCCCAAGCTGAAACCTGACGCCAACTGCCGGATGTGCCTCGTCGAAGTCGAGAAGATGCCGAAGCTCCAGACCGCCTGCAGCACGCCGGTCGCCGAAGGGATGGTGGTGCGAACCGCCACCAGCGTGGTGGACGATGCCCATAAATCGGTGCTGGAATTCATCCTGGCCAACCATCCGCTCGATTGTCCCGTCTGCGACCAGGGCGGCAAGTGCGACCTCCAGGACTTCTCGCATCAATATACGCCGACGACCAGCCGCTTTATCGAAACCAAACGGATCTTCCAGAAAGAATACTTCAGTCCCCTCATCGAAACGCAGATGAATCGCTGCGTGCAATGTTTGCGCTGTGTGCGCTATTGCGATGAAGTGATGGACGTCAAAGCGCTGGCCCCGGTGGGCCGCGGAACCATGACGGAAATCAAACACTTCGCCGCGCATCAGCTCGACTGCGAATTTTGCGGGGGCTGCGTGCAAATCTGCCCCGTCGGCGCCATCACGAGCCGGCTGTCCATGTACGAATACCGCCCCTGGATGCTCAAGCGTGCCGATACGATTTGCACCTTCTGCGGCGACGGTTGCCGGATCACCGTGCAAACGAAGGAGAACGAACTCGTCGAGGTGAATTCCTCCCATGGAGCGGGACGGAACAACGGCGATCTCTGCGCCCGGGGATTCTTCGGATTCCACGCGACCAGCCATCCCGATCGCCTCACGCATCCCTTGATCCGCAGAGAAGGGGTGCTGGTCGAGACCACATGGGAGGAGGCGCTGGAATATGTGGCCGAACAGGCCACCCGCCTGAAGCTGGCTCACGGCCCGGATGCGTTCGGGGGGCTCATGACGTCCCGTTGCACGAACGAAGACCTGTATCTATTCCAAAAATTCATGCGCCAGGTGATCGGCACCAACCAGCTCGACAGCAGCGCCAGATACGGTCACATGAACGGCGTGCAGGCCATGCGCCGGGTCCAGGGAACCCACCGTTGGACCATCGCCCTGGAGGACATCGTCGCTGCTGATGCCTTGCTGCTGGTCGGCACCAACATCACCGAGACCAGCCCCATTACCGGGCTCCGGGTGAAGGAGGCCGTCAAGAAACAGCAGGCGACCCTTATCACGATGGAAACGCTGGAACCGGCCGTCGACAGCATCAGCAATATCGCCAATCTGGCCGTGCAGCATTTCACGACCTATCCCCTGCAATACGGGAATACCGTGATCGGACTGATCAAGGCCGTGATCGAAACGAACCTCGTCGACCCAACCATCGCTCAGCAGGCGCCGGCATTCGTGCAGCGGCTCACTGACTCACTACAGACTTCCTCATGGGAAGCATTGGAAACGGCGACGGGCCAGACGCGATCGCAATGGACGGAGGCCGCCCGCACATTGGCGGGGGCGAAGCGGTTGGTGATTCTGGTGGGAAGCGGTGTGCTGCGTCAGCCCGGCGGTCAAGGCACGGTGACGAATCTTATGGATCTGATGATCCTGCTCGGCAAACTCGATGAGCCGGGCTGCGGAATCGGCCCGCTGGCCGAAAAGAATAACGATCAAGGCGCAGTCGAGATGGGCGCGGTGGCCGAGTGCCTCCCTGGACCGGCCTCCCTGGGAGAGCAAGCCGCCCATGAGCGCATCACGGCCTTATGGCGTGAGGAGTTGCCCCGGACTGCGGCGGCGTCTCTGACCGAGATGCTGGCCATGGCCGACAAGGGAACCTTGAAAGCGCTGTTTATCGCCGGGGAGAACCCTATCGGCAATCTGCCCGCCGCTGCGAAGGCCCATGAAGCCCTGGAGAAACTGGAACTCCTGGTCTGCCAGGAGTTATTCCTCACGGAGACCGCCGCAATGGCCCATGTGGTGCTGCCTGCCTCCTCGTATATGGAGCAGGACGGGACCTTCACGAACTCTGAAGGGCATGTCCAAGCCGTTCGTCAAGCCATCGACCCGGTGGGAGACAGCCGTCCCGACTGGGAAATGTTCTCGGCTCTTTCGGTGCTGATGGGCTCACCGCTCGAATACGGAGATGCCAGGGAAATCTTAAAAGAAATCCGGAGCGTCATCCCTGGTTATGGCCTGCTGGGACCGACACCGGCTTCGCCGAAAGTGGATCGGGCCGTGCTGAATCACTATGTGACGGAAGGTTGTGCGGCGGATGTGGCGATCCGGTATGCATGTACCCCCGCTTCGCAAACGGGCGCCGGTCAAATGACGCTGCTGTTCGTCCAAACGCTCTTTCACTCGGGTAAGCTCTCGACCCGTTCCAAGGGTCTCCTCCAATTGCAGCAGGAGGGATTCCTATCGATCAATCCGGCCGACGCCATCAGGCTGGGATTGGCGGACGGGGAACAGGTTCGGATATCGAATGCGCGCGGGACCGTGACCACGAGCGTGAAGATACGCGACCGTGTACCTGCCGGCCTCTTATGGTTCCCGGAACATTTCGATGCCCAAGCCAGGCATCTCGCCGACTGGACGATTGATCCTCAGAACAAAATACCCTATTTTAAGCTCGCGCAAGTGTCTCTCTCGAAGGTCTCGTAGAACGGGACGAGGAGTATTGTCGTTATGGAAATCGGTTTGCGACTGGCGGTGTCGGTAGGTCAAATCGCCGCGGTGATGGGAGTCGTGATGCTGACCGTCATGGTCCTCACCCTCGCCGAGCGGAAAGTGCTCGGCTGGATGCAGGATCGCATGGGTCCGATGGAAGTCGGCCCTTACGGGGTGCTGCAACCGATTGCCGACGGGCTGAAGCTGTTTTTCAAGGAAGACATCATCCCGGCAGGCGCCAACAAGTTTCTTTTCAGCCTCGCGCCGATCCTGGCCCTGGTGCCGGCGTTGATCGGGTTTGCGGTCATTCCCTTCGGCCCGAACCATACCATCGAGCTGTTCGGCATGCAGGTCAAGCCATTCATAATCAGCGACATCAACATCGGCATCCTCTATATTTTGGCTTTCGCCTCCATCGGCGCATATGGAATCATTTTAGGAGGCTGGTCTTCCAACAGCAAATATTCCCTCCTCGGCGGACTCCGTTCCGCCGCGCAGGTAATCAGCTATGAGTTGAACGTCGGGCTGGCGATCGTCGGCGTCATTTTGCTGTCTGGCTCGCTCAGCCTCGTCCAGATCACGGAGGCGCAGTCCGGCTGGTTCTGGAACTGGTTCATCCTCGCCATGCCGTTCCCGCAGATCTTTGCCTTCGTCGTCTACGTCATTTCGGCGGTGGCGGAAACCAACCGCGTCCCGTTCGACCTCCCGGAAGCGGAGAGCGAACTCGTCGCGGGCTTCTTTACCGAATACAGCGGCATGCGTTTCGCCTTTTTCTTCATCGCGGAATACGCGAATATGATTTTGGTGTCCTGTGTCGCGGCGGCGCTGTTCCTGGGCGGGTGGAACGCTCCCTATCCGGGCACCCTTCTGGAGCACATCGGCTTGGAAAACATCGCCTGGGTCGAAAACGTCATCTGGTTTGCGGTCAAGGTCTACTTCTTCCTGTTCTTATTCTTCTGGCTGCGGGCCACATTGCCAAGACTGCGGTACGACCAGTTGATGCGGTTCGGCTGGAAGGTGATGCTTCCCATCGCCTTGGGAAACATCCTTCTGACCGCCATCGCCGCCTATTTATTTCCCAGGTGAGAAATTGACGACGTATTCATTGATGAGTGAATCATTGACGGACGCCGACAATCGAGCAATGGATCACTGAACACATGGTGCAATCTACAAAAGACTGGCTCAAGACGTTGACCTTTTACGAACTCCTCGTGGGGATGAAGGCCACACTCAAGCACCTGCTCAATTACAAACCGATCACCTTACAGTATCCGCATGAGAAACGTCTGCTTCCGGACAACTATCGCGGCATGCTTTCGTTGTTGCGGTACGATGACGGAACCGAGAAATGCGTGGGATGTGATCTCTGCGAGGCCGCCTGTCCATCGCGCGTGATCCGGGTCGTCAGCGCCGAAGTCCCCGGAGAACCGACAAAACGCTACTCCAAAGAATATTATATGGATATGACGCGCTGTCTCTTTTGCGGACTCTGCGTGGACGCCTGTCCCGTGGATGCCTTGGCCATGACGCGCGAGTTCGAGTGGTCGGTGTACGACAAGCGACAGCTTCATCTCAACAAGCAACAATTACTCGCCATCGGTGATCGTGCTTTTCCCGTCCGGGAAAAGCGGCTCGAGCTGCAGCATCCGAACGTGGCGTTTTTCAACGTCACCTTCCAGCATCTCCCGCAAAAGGAGACCTAAATCGCCCGCCTCGCTCCTGATGCCCGCCACGGAGAAACGGACAAGGCGAACGGGCCGTCGCGAGACAGCGCCCGGAGCGACAGGCGCGAGACTGTTTGATCTGATCGGGACATAAGACGGAAGCATGGATCACATCTTTTTCTTCTATTTCGCCGGCATCATCGCAATAACCTCTCTCCTGGTGGTGGCATTGCGAAACCCCGTCTACAGCGCCCTCGCGCTGCTGATCATGTTTTTTCATGTGGCGGGACTCTACATCACCTTGCATGCGGAGTTCTTAGCCGCAGTCCAGATCATCGTCTATGCCGGCGCTATCCTGGTGCTGTATCTGTTCGTGGTCATGCTGCTGAATGTGAAGGCCGAAGAACGCTACCACAATCAGCTTCCGGTGGCGGGATTCCTCGCAGTGACATTGCTGACGGAAGCGATTCTGCTCATCATCCAGTCCCGGTCGGCCTCTTCTCCGGCAGTCACGGCGAATCCTGCCTCCGTGACAGGCAATACCGAAACGATCGGAGAAGTCCTCTACTCCACGTATTTATTTCCTTTCGAGGTCGCATCCTTGATTCTCTTGGTGGCCATGATCGGAGCGATCATCCTGGCGAAGAAAGACATTCTTGAAAGTGCAAAGTAAACAGGCAAAATGAAGAGTTCTTTTCATCACAATGACATTTTTGCCTTTGTACTTTTGCCTTTCGCCCTAGGTGCCGCATGAGCGTTCCGCTTTCCTACTATTTGATCCTGAGCGGCTTCGTGTTTCTCACCGGCGTGGTGGGAGTGTTGATCCGGCGCAATATCATCGTCATCTTGCTCTCGGTCGAATTGATGCTGAACGCCACGAACATCAATTTCGTCGCGTTCTCGGAATATTTCCACCACGTGGCGGGCCAGGTGTTCGTCTTTTTCGCCTTGACCGTAGCGGCGGCTGAAGTCGCCGTGGGCCTGGCCATCATTATCGCTCTCCATCGGGCGAACTCATCAATTTACGTCGACGAACTCAACCTGTTAAAACGGTAGACCAACGTCTTCGCCATGCTCTACGCGCTGATTCCATTCCTTCCCCTGTTCTCTTTTCTGATCGTCGGAATCGGCGAGCAATGGATCAGGGACCGGGCGCATCTCGTGGCAGTCCCGGCCATGCTGGGGTCCTTCCTGCTCTCCCTGCTGGCCCTGTACGATGTCGCCACCGGCCATCCAGTGCAGGTGAACCTCTACACCTGGCTGACCTCCGGAACTCTGGATATTCACATCGGACTGTCCATAGATCGGCTGACTGCCGTCATGCTGATCCTGGTCACCACAGTCAGCACCCTCGTGCACATCTATACCATCGGGTACATGCAGGGAGATCCGGGATACGCACGCTTCTTCGCCTATATCGCCCTGTTCACATTTTCCATGTTGATGCTGGTCATGGCGGACAATCTGCTGCAACTCTTCATCTTCTGGGAAGCCGTGGGACTTTGCTCCTACCTGCTGATCGGACATTGGTATGAACGGGCAAGCGCCTGCTCCGCCGCGACGAAAGCCTTTCTGGTCAACCGCATCGGCGACTTCGGCTTCATCCTCGGCCTGTTCCTCGTCTGGTACTCCTTCGGTTCGCTCGACTATGCCGTGATGTTCGCCCAGGCGCCTGCTGTAGCCGACCGGACGATGAATGTCCTCCAACCCTTCGGCGGGACATGGGACCTTTCCGTGATGACGGTGATCTGCTTCCTGCTGTTCATCGGAGCCGTGGGCAAATCGGCGCAGGTTCCTCTCCATGTCTGGCTCCCGGATGCCATGGAAGGACCGACGCCGATTTCCGCCTTGATCCATGCCGCGACCATGGTGACGGCCGGCGTCTTCATGGTTGCGCGATTTGCGCCGCTCTATAATCTGTCGCCGGCGGCGATGACCCTGGTTGCCCTCGTCGGCGGCTTCACCATGGTCCTGGGCGCCACCATCGCGCTGACCCAAACCGACATTAAACGCGTGGTGGCCTATTCGACCATGAGCCAGCTGGGCTACATGGTGATGGCCTGCGGTCTGGGGGCCTACAGCGCCGGCATCTACCATTTGCTAACCCATGGCGCATTCAAGGCGCTGCTGTTCCTGGGCTGCGGCTCGGTCATCATTGCCTTGCACCATGAACAGGACATGCGCCGCATGGGCGGGCTGAAACATTCGCTCCCGGTCACTTATTGGACATTCGTGGTGGGGTCGCTCGCGCTTGCCGGCTTTCCGCTCACCGCCGGTTTTTTCAGCAAGGACGACTTGCTGATCTCCTCCTGGTCGGCCGGTCCATTGGGACAGGCGCTGACGGTCTGCGGGCTGCTCACGGCGGGATTGACGGCCTTTTACAGTTTTCGGCTGGTCTTCGTCACCTTTTGGGGCGCGTCCCGCGTGGATCCGCGCCATGCAGGCCATATCCACGAACCCTCAATCACGATGACGGCTCCGCTCATGGTCCTCGCAATCCTCAGCATCGTCGCGGGCTACCTGGGCATCCCGGCGTTTCTAGATCCGGTCTTTCACGGCGAGGGTGGCATGGCCGCGCATGGGGGTCCGGCCGCCTATGCCATCATGGGTATCGCCACCTTATTGGGGCTCACCGGAATCGGCGCCGCCTATTATCTCTATGTGCTGAATCCAGGGTTGCCGGATCGGCTCGCAGGTCTATGGCCGACGGCCTATGATCTGTCGTTGCGCAAATGGTACGTCGATGAACTGTACGATCGCTGGTTCGTCCGCCCGACCATATCGGCCGCAAACGGTCTGTGGAGATATGTCGATGTGTCGATCATCGATGGCGCCGTCAATGGAGTGGCACGTGCCGTCGCTTGGGGAGGATGGTTCATCCGTCTCACCCAGAGCGGGCAAACCCAGCATTATGCCCTCGGCATGACGATGGGCGCCGTCGTGATCCTGACCCTGTACCTGCTGCTGTAACGGGAAGGTAGAAGTAAAAATGAACAAGGCGAACATGAGGAGTCGAGCAGACATCGGAAGTTTTTTCCTTTTTACTGTTACCTTTTTCCTACGGAGTATCGCTTCGTGACGACATTTCCCTGGCTCAGCTTGATCGTATTCCTCCCGCTGGCCGGGGCCATCCTCTGTTTTCTGGTCAAGGCGGAGTCGGCCCGCTGGCTGGCGCTGGGCGTCACCATTGCGGACGTTCTCTGTGCGATTCCGCTTTGGTGGCTCTTCGATTCATCGACCGCCGACATGCAGTTCGTGGAGCGCGCCTCCTGGATCACCTCGCCGCCGGTGCAGTACAGCCTCGGTCTCGACGGCATCAGCTTCCCGCTGTTCCTGCTGACCACGCTGCTGATGCCGTTTTGCGTCATGGTGTCCTGGACATCCATTACAACCAGGGTCCAGACCTTCATGGCGATGCTGTTGATCATGGAAACCGCCATGCTGGGGGTATTCGTCGCCCTCGATTTCGTGCTGTTCTATGTGTTTTGGGAGGCCATGCTGATCCCGATGTACCTGCTCATCGGTGTCTGGGGAGGCCCCAATCGGTTGTACGCGGCGATCAAATTTTTCCTCTACACGCTGGCAGGCAGCCTTCTTCTCCTGGTGGCGATTCTTGCCCTTTACCTGCAAGGGGGCCATACGTTCGACATCCTGGCGCTGAGCCACGGAACCTACGGCTCGACATTCCAGACCTGGTTGTTTCTCGCCTTCTTCGCCGCCTTTGCCGTCAAGGTCCCGATGTTTCCGTTCCATACCTGGCTGCCTGACGCCCACGTGGAGGCTCCGACGGCCGGCAGCGTGATTCTGGCCAGCGTGCTGTTGAAAATGGGCACCTATGGTTTCCTGCGCTTCACCTTGCCGATGTTGCCGGACGCCACCGCGATGTTCACCAAGCCGATGATCGCCCTCTCGATCGTGGCCATTCTTTACGGGGCCTACATGGCGCTGGCTCAGACGGATATCAAGAAGCTCATCGCCTACTCCAGTGTCAGCCACATGGGTTTCGTCACGCTGGGAATTTTCGTTCTGAATACCCAAGGGATCGAAGGCGCGGTGATGCAAATGGTCAATCACGGGATTACCACCGGCGGCCTGTTCTTATGTATAGGGATCATCTACGAACGGACCCACAGCCGCCAGATCGCCGACAATACGGGACTGGCCGGGCCGATGCCCCGCTATGCCCTCTTCTTCATGATCTTTACCCTTTCATCATTGGGGCTTCCCGGCACCAACAGTTTCGTCGGAGAATTTCTGGTGTTGGCAGGCACGTTCCTGTGGAGCAAGTTCGCCACCACCTTGGCCGCGCTGGGCATCATCCTGGCCGCCGCCTACATGCTCTGGCTCGCACAACGCATGATTTTCGGTGTGCCGCAGCCCGCACATCGCGCGCAGTTGCTGGACCTGAATGCCAGGGAAACCATGACGCTCCTCCCGCTGATCGTGCTGGTATTCGTCATCGGTATCTTCCCGAACCCTCTGCTGACCCGCATGCACGCCACCGTCACGCAACTCATCGCCGGTCCGAAAGCCACGGCCGTTGCCCTTGAGCCCGGCCGAGCGTCGGATCTCCCTGCCGCGCTCGCCGCCTCGTTATCCGGCTCCCCCTCCAATCAGGCGGCCGGACAATGACGATTCCTCTACAAGATCTTTTCGCGATCCTGCCCGAACTCGTCGTCATCGGCGCGGCCTGTCTGATCCTCGTCCTGGATCCCATCCTTCCGGCTCACAGGAAAGATCTTCTGGCTTGGCTGACCTTGGGCGCCTTGGCGATTTGCTTAGGACTGACCTCTTCCCACATGACAGACCGCCTGTCGGTCTTCAGCGGCATGGTGGTGATCGATGCCTACGCCGCCTTCTGGAAACTGCTGCTGTACATCGTGACCGGATTGACGGTGCTGCTGTCCCTCGCCTATCTCAAGGCCGAGCGACTCAATATCGGGGAATATTACGGGTTCATCCTGCTGTCGCTCGCCGGCATGATGGTCATGGTGTCCGGCGCCGATCTGCTCACGATCTATCTCGGCACTGAACTGATGTCCCTGTCGCTGTATGTGATGGCCGGACTGAAGCGGAGCGAAGCCCGTTCACTGGAGGCCTCGGCCAAGTACTTCGTGCTCGGGGCCTTCTCCTCGGGGATTTTGCTGTATGGCATTTCGCTGTTGTATGGAGTGGCGGGCAGCACGCGGCTGTCCGTGATCGCCGAGGCCGTCGCCACGCAGGGGCTTGAAAGCCCTCTTCTTCCCATGGCGCTGGTGTTGCTGGCGGTGGGATTCGGATTCAAGTTGGCCGTCGTACCGTTTCACATGTGGACCCCGGACGTCTACCAGGGAGCGCCGACTTCCGTCACCGCCTTCATGGCCGTCGCCTCGAAAGCCGCGAGCTTCGGCGCATTTCTCCGGGTGTTCGTGGAAGGCTTGGGAGGGTTGAGCGCGGACTGGTCGATCCTGTTTACCGGCATCTGCCTGGTGACCATGGCGCTGGGCAATCTCGTCGCGATCGTGCAGACCAATATCAAGCGCATGCTGGCCTATTCCAGCATCGCCCACGCCGGTTATGCCCTCATCGGAGTGGTGGTCGCGGGACGGCAAACCGGCGACGCGGCATCCACCGGTCTGGCCAGTGTCCTGCTCTATCTCGCCGTCTACTCGTTCATGACGCTCGGCGCGTTCGGACTGGCGGGATTGCTGCGCAAGGAAGGGCAGGAGAGCGACCACATCGAAGATTATGCCGGGTTGGCAAAGCGAGAGCCCCTGGCGGCATTTTTCATGCTGATGTTTCTGGTCTCGTTGGCCGGCATTCCTCCGACCGCCGGCTTCATCGGCAAGTTTTACATTTTCATGGCCGCAGTCAATGCCGGCATGGCTTGGCTGGCTGTCGTGGCCGTCATCTTCGCCGCCATTTCGGCATTTTACTACCTGCGCATCGTGATGGTCATGTACATGCGCGAGGCCGACGGCTCGGTTGAGTCCCATTCACGGCTGGAACCATCTCCTGCTCTGTCCTTCGTTCTCGCCTGCGCCCTCGCCGGCGTCGTGCTGCTGGGGCTGTTTCCCAACGCCCTGTGGTCGTTGGCCACCCATGCCGCACCCTTGCTGAGATAAGCGGGCGCTCTCAAGTCGCGCCGGCAGGCTGGAAAACCGTTCCAGGCCCATGCGCATTCGATACCTCAAGCAGCCGGGACCGGGAATGCATCACTCCGCAGGCTCAAAAAGGCGCCATTCCTACCAGCCCAACCCCAACGCGCCAAGACGCGCCTTGTCCCAGGCAAGGCCGCAGCCAGTGACGCCGGCGGATTCGTTCAGCAGTCTGTGAACGGCCATCTGCTCCATGTTGCGGTAGCGCTTCCATCCTACGCGCAGCAGCCCTCCGTAGGGAGGTGTTTGGTCGTGCCGGGTCGCCTGTGACAACCGAAGGACTCGCATGTTGTCCTTTCTCTCTCACGTATTCGACACGTTTCGCCGGCGGGGCTGTCCCAGCCTGGCTGCCTCACTAGCCTTCTTCTCGCTGCTTTCTCTCTTCCCCATGGTGTTTCTGCTGCTTTACGGCATCAGCTTCATCGTGAGCCAGGATGTCATCGGCTACCAATTCCTGTTGGGATTTCTGAAAGGTTTCCTCCCCAGCATGGGCGAGCGTCTGGCCAGGGATATTCAGCGAGTGGCGGAGCAGGAGCAAGTGCGTTGGATCGTCTTCCTTGCCTTCGGATGGTTCAGCGCCCTGGTGTTCTACGAGTTGGACTATGCCATGAATACCGTATTCGGCACGGCCGCCAAGCGGCATCCGCTGATTTCAACCCTCGTGGCAGTCACCTTGATCTGGATGCTGGGCTTTCTGACGCTCATTTCGTTCATCGCCACGCAGGCGATCGAATTGCTGACCGCCTACGCGCCGCATCTATGGGGGCTGGATTTCCTGGCCATCATCGCGCATGACTTTTTGCTGACCTATTCGCTTCCATTGCTGCTCGCCTTCGCAGCCGTCACCTGTCTCTACCGGTTTCTTCCTCACCAGCGACCCACCTGGAGGGACGCTACCATCGGAGGAGCTGTGTTCAGCCTGCTGTGGGTCGCCGCAAAGGCCTTGTTCGTCACCTATCTGGAAGACGCGGCCCTGTACACGCAATTGTATGGATCGTTGCTGGAAGTCGTGCTGCTCATGCTGTGGGTCTATTATTCGTCGGCGCTGGTGCTTCTGGGAGCAGTCGTGACGCAGGAGTGCCAATCCCGGCGGCTCTCGCACCTGGACGATTAGCAAGCTGGGCTGCCTTTGAGAAACCGGTTTCCGACGGCCTCGTCGATGCGCTAGCCCGGATTATTCATGAAGGCCGTCGCGAGGCGTTCGAAACCGAAGACCGCCGGGGCTTCTCACACGTGAGGCCGACGGAGGCGTACTTGCAGTCCGTCGAGGAGGCCGAACGAGAAAAGGTTTTCATGAATAGTCCGGGCTAGGAGCCTGTCCGAGTAATCCTTCGTAGCGAGGCGAGGGAGTTGCCGGCGGATGCGAGGCCGCAGGCTCGAAAAAACCGGAAGCGTATTCGCTGAATACGTTGAGGATTTTTTTTCGGGCCGAGAACGACGCAGATGCGGCAGATCATTCGGCGCAGCAGAATGGCATTACTCGGACAGGCTCCTAGGAGGAGTCGCCCATTCCGGAGGGATGCCGCTGCTCGATGAAGTGTCCGATGGAGGAGCGGGTCACCAGTCCGAGCAGCAGCCCGTCCTGAGCGACGACCAGACGCTCCGCTCCGGTCGTCATCATCTTCTCCAACGCCTGCATCGCGGACATGTCGGGAGAGACGACCATTTCATCGGCGGAGGCTTGCATGATGTCGGCCACCTGCCGGGATGCCCAAAGTGAATTTTGGATCGCCTGGATATCCCGCACGTTCACGACACCCAGCAGGCGGCCGCCCTGTACCACGGGGAATTCCCCATAACCGTAGGGTAGGAAATATTGGTTGACGGCTTCTTCCAGCGTGATGTCCGGAGACAAGGCGACCACATTTTTCACCATCAGGTCGCGGACCAGCAACGATGCCAGCGATGCGCGGAGGGCCGCCTGCTTCCGGCTGCCGCGTGCGGCCGCGAACAAAAATGCCCCCAGCAGAATAATCCATCCCCCGCTGCTCGCCACGGCGCCGGATAACGTGCCGGAAAGGGCGCCGATGACAAGGAAGGCGCCAAAGAGCCCGAAACTGATTCCGAATAGCAGGCCCACCAACGCCGCCTGGCTGGTCGCGCGATAGAAGTCGTGAGACCAGGCCCAGAGCCCGGCGCGCAGGGCTCGTCCGCCGTCCAACGGAAAACCCGGCAGTAGATTGAACAGGCCCAACTGGGTGTTGACCATGCCCAGCAACGCGCCAAGCGCCGTCAATCCTTGAATCGACGTCCCGGCCGGCAGCCACTCCAGCAGGGTCACCAGGCCCAAACACAAGGCGGCAAGAAGAAAACTGACGATCGGACCCGCAATGGCAATCAGGAATTCCGCGCGAGGATGCGGCGGTTCTTTCCGCATCTGCGCCACACCGCCGAAGATGAACAGCGTAATTTGGCCGATCGGAATGCGATAGCTCAGGGCGACCACGGAATGTCCGAGTTCATGCAGCAGGACCGAGACGAACAGCAGAAGAGCCGCGACACCCCCCATCGCCCAATATCTCGGCTGCGACAGACCGGGCAGCATATCCGGCAGATAGCCGGTGGCGAGCGACCAGGTCACGAAGAAAAAAATGAAGAACCAGGACGCATGCACGCGGATGGGGATACCCAGAATACGGCCGATTTGCCAGTCGGGACCCTGCATGCTGCCACCGTAGCAGCCACTTCAACATACCGTCAACTATCGCTGCTTCATTGCCGTCAGGTATACTCCTCGCCATGCGATGGAATAGGCTTTCGATTGCGGCATCGACCGCCTGCGCGATGGCGCTTGCGGTTCTGTGCCACCCTTCGCAGGCACAGGTCATCAAGGCCGGTCCGTCATCCTGTCCCGCCGTGTCGTTGACCTACGATCTTTGTCCCGTTCGCTCGGCCTCGGGATTCGACCGCGAGCTGATCGAATTCCTCATTGCGAAAAAGATCCCAGCCACGTTTTTCATGTCCGGCCGATGGATGACCAGGCACGACGCGGAGGTCAGGAAATTGCTGGCTGTTCCTTTTTTCGAGATCGGGACGCATGGCGACGTGCATGCCCACCTCCCCATGCATGAGGTTTCCGAGCAGCAGAAGGAAATCATGGGTCCGGTGCGGCTCCTGAAGAACAGGTACCGCCGCCCCGCCACCCTGTTTCGTCCGCCCTATGGAGAATTCAACGACCAGACGGTCGAAGCGGTGAAGGCTCTCGGCCTCCGGTTTATTCTATGGAACATCGAATCCGGTGATCCGGACCAGACACTCACGGCCCAGGCCATCCTGACCCGCATGCAAGCGCGCATCAAGCGGGGCAGTGTCATCGTGCTGCACGCCAACGGAAAGGGAAAATACACTCGGGAAGTGACCGAAGCCCTGACCGGCTCCCTGTTACCGGGCAAGGGATTGACCCCCCTTACGATATCGGACCTCTTGCAATGCAATCTACCGATCGCCGCCCCAAAGCCATAATCCGGGACATGCGGCCTGAGGATCGCCCCTCCGTGATCCGCATCCTGACCGACTCCGACCCTTGGAAACGTCTTGGGTTCACCGCCGGGGATTGGGACCGGATTTTTTCCCCGCTGCCGGCGGGACGGGATACGTTCGTGTTGGAGATCGATGCAAACATTCGCGGAATCGCCATCGTGCGGCGCAAGTTCCTGTTCGGCGACTATCTGGAATTATTGGGAATCGCCCCCTCCTCCACAGGCCAGGGTCTCGGCAGCCGGTTATTGGCCCATATCGAATCGCTGACCTTTGCGCGGGCCAAGAATCTGTTTGCCTGTGTGTCTGATTTCAATGAAGGCGCCCGCGCCTTCTATCGCAAGCAAGGCTATCGGGAAATCGGTCCCATGCCCAATTTTCTCATCCCCGGCTACGCCGAAATCCTGATTCGTAAGACGGCGGGACCGGCCAAGCCAACGTGAATCGACAGGTCGCAATGGCACTGCACGATCTTGAGAAATTAAAGGGCTGCTCAATCCAGTTTCCAGCAAGACCGCAAGGAGTGAGGCCCCGAGGCGTGATATTCTTACCCGCCCACCCTGAGCCTGCCGAGACAGGCTCCTTTCCCATAGGGGTACGTTGAGGGGATGAACGACTGAGAACGCAGCTGATGATTATTTTCAGCAGCCCGACAAGGAGCCACAGTATGCGCGTCACGAAGCTGCTCCATACCCGCATGCGGGTCAGCGACATGGATCAAACCATCCGGTTCTACAGGGAAGTATTGGGACTCGAGGTCATGGAACGGAAAGTATCTCCCCGCGGATCGCATCTGGCGTTCCTCAAAGTACCTAACAGCGAAGAACTGATCGAACTCTGCAGCTTTCCCGCGAGCGGCCCGGTGACCGTGCAGGAAGATTTAGTCCATCTGGCCTTCGAGGTCGACAACCTCGATGATACGATCCAGTCCTTGAGAGCCGGGCAGATCAAGATCACGGATGGCCCCACCCGCACATCTTCAGGCAGCCGTTTCATCTTCATCGACGCGCCGGACGGCTATGAAGTCGAACTCATCGAACGTCCGCCTGGAACGGCCCTGGCGTAACAGCGTCACGCATCGTCACCTCCCCATTGACGAGGCGGAACGCAACACAGTACCTTTTCCTGCTTCTGGACGAAGGGTTATCAAATGTGGTGCGTTTCCCTAAGAGGCTGAGAAAGAACTCTTGGCACACGAGACATTTTTTAATAGCCACACATGTAGCGCAGTAGAAAAGCATTCCCGCAGGATGCTCAAACAGGCCGTCCAGCAAGGCCGCAGCGAGTGAGGAGCCGAGGCGTACCCTCTGCGGTACGTTGAGGGTCTGAACGAGGCGAGAACGCCGCTGGCGGACCTTTTCAGCGTCCTGCTCAAGGAGACTTCGCATGAAGAACGGATTTTTTCGAGGGCACGGCCTCGGCAACGACTATCTGGTCATGGATCCCACGGAGCTGACATTCAAGCTCACCGCCGGAAAGATCCAAGCCATCTGCGATCGCCACTGGGGCCTGGGCAGTGACGGCATTCTGGCGTTGGTCCCGTCGAAGAGAGCCGACTTCGGACTGCGCATCTTCAATCCCGATGGAAGCGAGGCCGAAAAATCCGGCAATGGATTACGAATTTTTGCCCGCTACCTGCACGCCACCGGCAAAACCAAGAGGAAACAGTTTACCGTCGAGACCAAGGGCGGCCTGGTATCCATCGCGCTTCATATCGATCGCCACGGAGAGGCCGCAGCCGTTACGGTCGAGATGGGGAAAGCCTCATTTAAACCGGCAGACCTTCCCTGCACACTTCGCGCTGATCAACTCATCCAAGCCCCCATCGAAGCGACCGGGCGATCATGGCAATTCACCGGTGTCAGCGTCGGCAATCCCCATTGCGTAATCTTTAAAAAACCCGGTGAGCGCTGGAGCCGTGAAGACCTGCTGACCCTGGGGCCCGCCCTGGAACATCATGCCCTGTTTCCGAAACGCATCAATGTCCAGCTTGCCGTGCCGACCGGGCCGAAGGACATTTTCATTTTGATTTGGGAGCGGGGCGCAGGCGAAACTCAAGCCTCCGGCTCATCTTCCTGCGCTGCCGCCAGCGCCGCAGTCCGGCTTGGACTAGTCAAAAGTCCGGTCACGGTCACGATGCCGGGGGGAACGCTCAATATCGAGGTCGCCCCTGATTTCAATTTGACGATGCAAGGACCGGTGGCCGAAGTGGCCAGAGGCGCCCTGAGTCCCTCGTTCGTACGCACGCTTCAGTAGAGACTGCTGAAAGTTATTGTTGCGCCGGCGGACTTTTTCACTGTCCCGCTTTCCTGGTATCCTGCCTGAAGATGACAACGAATCTTCTCCAATCGAAGCTCGCCCGCTTGCCGGAACAACCAGGCTGCTATCTGTTCAAGAACGAGAAGCAGGAAATTCTTTACGTCGGGAAGGCGGCGGTGCTGGCGGACCGGGTCCGCTCGTATTTCCAGAAGGGCTCCGAGCAGACGCCCAAAACGAGCGTGCTGGTCAACGAGGTGACCGACCTCGAAACCATCGTGACCCGCTCGGAACTGGAAGCGCTGATCCTTGAAAGCAACCTGATCAAGCGCCATCGCCCGCGTTTCAACGTCGTGCTTCGTGACGACAAGCAGTATCCCTACCTGCGCCTGCCCATCAAAGAGGAATTCCCGCGCCTTTCCATCGTCCGGCGCGTCCAGAAGGACGGGGCACTCTATTATGGTCCCTATACGCCGGCGGGCGCGCTGCGCGACACCTTGAAAGTCATCCGGAAAGTGTTTCCGCTGGCCACCTGCGAAATCGACATCAACGGCAAGGCCGACCGCGCCTGTATCGAATTCGAGATCAAGCGATGCATGGCCCCCTGCATCGGCAATCAATCACGGGACGACTATCATCTGATCGTGAAGCAGGTCCGGCAGTTTCTCGAAGGACGAGACCGGGAATTGCTGGACAGCCTTCGGCAAGACATGGAACTGGCGTCGGAGCGGGAACAGTTCGAAGAGGCGGCGCGGTTGCGTGATCGCCTCTTCAACGTCGAACGCACCTTGGAAAGACAACGTATCACGCAAATCAGCGCGACCGATCAGGATGTGATCGGCTTAGCCCGGCAGGGAGCGGCGGCGGATCTCCAACTGCTGTTCGTGCGCGGCGGTTTGCTGATCGGGCGCAAAGATTTCTTCTGGCCCCAATCAGCGGATGCCGGCGACGAAGAACTGGTCCGCTCCGCCATCGAGCAGTTTTACAATAAGGAAGGACAGCCGCCCAAGGAACTGCTGGTACCGACCGCACTCGGGGACGCTCCGCTGATCGAACAGTGGCTGAGCGAGAAAAAGGGCGAGGCTGTGCGCATCCTGGCTCCTGAACGGGGGACCAAACATCAATTGGTGCTGCTCGCCGAAGAAAATGCCGGCGCGGCGATTGCCGACCATCTGCGCAATGAAGCGTTGGACCGGCAGGCCACCGCGGAGCTGAAGCGTCTGCTCCGCCTCGACGCCGCCCCGAAACGTATTGAGGGATTCGACATTTCCAATATCATGGGCAACCAGTCGGTGGCGTCGTTGGTCGTGTGGGAAGACGGACGAGCCAAGAAAGCCGACTACCGGAAATTCAGGATCAAAACCGTGGAGGGAGCCAACGATTTTGCCAGTATGCGGGAGGCGGTCATGCGGCGTTATGGATCTTCCGAAGATCTCGCTCGCCCGGATTTGATTCTCATCGACGGGGGGTTGGGCCAATTGAGCGCCGCGCTGGAAGGTCTCAAGCAGGTCGGGCAGGATCAGATTCCCATCATGGGCCTGGCCAAGGCGCGAGGCGAAAAAGAAGAGCGGATTTTTTTGCCTGGGCGAAAAAATCCGATTCTGCTGCGGCCGACCTCGCCGGCCACACACCTCGTTCAGCGCATTCGGGACGAAGCCCACCGCTTTGCCGTGACCTACCATCGGAATTTGCGCGGCAAAGCTCTCATTTCTTCTCAATTGGATGAAGTTCCCGGTATCGGCACGATTCGGCGAAAGCGCCTGCTGAAACACTTTGGCAGTCTGGAGCATATCGCCGCCGCCACCGATGAGCAGCTGAAATCAGTCGGTATCGACCTCTCCACCCTGGCTGCCCTGAGAAAGGCGCTCGCTACGTCGAACGCGACGTGAGCCGCTGACTGAAAATCCTCCCTGGTTCGAGCCCTGTATTTTTCACGCTACTGTATTGCCTTCGATACACCCGTATCGAAAAGGGTACGATCTGTCCAGATGCAGCGGATGTGTCAATCTTAGACAGGTACCGCGAGTTTCTCTTGCAGCCTGGTACGTATTGCGGCTAATCTGCGCGTCAATCACCGGCGACCGTCTGGTATGTCGCTTGCTCTAACGACCGGCAGTTGGATTCAAGACATTCACTGGGAGGCATCCCGATGAGGATGTTACGTATACTGAGCCTCTTGATCGTCGCCTCGTCCGCCGCCTGCGCCACTCCGCCGGAAATCAAGCAGGCCCTTCTGGCGAAGGACCAGGCCTACACCGAAAATGAACAACTCATGCATCAGTACCGCGAGTTGGTCGGCCATATCACTACTCGTCATCTGCAATGGTATCGCTACGTACAGACCCGTCTGAAGCTGAACCTCGCGCTGCAATGGGCGACCACCAATCCATTGCTCACCGGTATCCCGGAAACCGACCTCGCCGGAGATGACGCCGATCTACTGGGTCCCGACGTGGTCGCTCTGGTCAACGAGGTCCGCCTCAAGGCGCTTCCTGAACGCAAGGGCCCGAACGGACAATCCCTTTTCCGGGCCGGTTCAGGGGACATGAGCCACCTCGTACAGCAACTCCCCGAGCTGATTACGCGCATCGACCGGCGGGTCGCCGCGGATTCGCAGATTCCGTCCGCCGTTGACTTCACGGCGTTCAATCACTACCGGAACAATGTCGAGGGACTCCGCCGCATCAATGCCATCATCAAACAGTATTTGGACATCGACGTCACTCTCAACCGTACCGATACCCAAGCGCTTGCCGATGCGCTCCGCGAGGTGCGCCGATGACCATCCGAATCGCCGGCGAAAAGAAGGAGTGCTCTATGACCAGACGAACGCCGCCCCTACTGTTCCTGGTCTCGCTTCTCTTGATGGCCTCCGGCTGCCACTCCATCCACAGCGGGTCCGTCCGCGATCTCATTCAATTGGAAGGTGCCAAGATCGACGCGGCGCAGACCAACATCGATCTGTTCCAGAAGGAGACCGAAGACCGGATCAAATTCCTCGAACAGGCCCGCGACCTATTGCATGACAGTTTCAAATCCCTCCAGATGCACGAAGCCAAACATCGCTTCTCCCTGGCCTCCTTCCGGAACGTGACGAATAAAAAAGGTGACTCCGCCTATGCGGCGGCCTATCTCATGAGTCTCATCTATATGGACGAGGCGCAGGGGCTTGAGAAGGCCCTGTGGAGTCAATTCGAGGAGGATTTCTGCGCGCTGCGCGACCTGGCCAATGCGCTCAACGATTCATGGAAGCATACGGGAACGCTCCATGCACAAATCAAGCGTTTTGCCAAAAAGTCGGCCTTGGCTTCAGTGGATCCGGAGTTCGTCGCGTCGGTTCTGGACCAGACGACGGGAAGATCCGAACAGATCATGGGGGTATTGGATCACTCACGGTCGGTCAATGACGCGCTGGAGGAGGTCATCGGCGCGCGCATCCTGCGTATCGGCGCGCTGGAACATGCCCATACCTTTACCGCCGATCTCGTCCAACTCCTCGACCAGCTCGAGCAAGAAGACGGACAATAACCGGAGGCATCCATGGACGCCAGCATTCAGGGAGTGGTCACCTTTCTTCGGGATAATGACAGCCTCATCAAACGATTGATGGAGACGGCAGAAAGCGCTACCACCGAAATCGGACAGCTTGCGGATCAGGTGTCGCATGCGAGGGAGGAAGCCCAAGTGCTGGTCGATCAGTTGGGGACCGTGGAATTCAGCGTCTGTCGGGAGGACGAGACAAAAGTCCGGCAAACGGCGCTGCTCGAAGCCGTGGCGGTCCTGCGGAAGAAGTTCGAGACCTATAAGAACGACCCGCTGCGGCGAGGTATCTATGCAGCAGAAATTTCCAATCTGTACTTGCAGCTGGCCAACACATTCAATAATGAGACGGTGGCTCAGATCGTTCCTTTTGACAGCAATGAAATCGACGCCTGCAAGGATTTGTTGAAGAAGGCCGTTCTGGACAGCGAGTCCCGAAAGAGGCGCGCCGCGGTCATCAAGGCCGGGGGCCAGATTTCCCGGCTGGCTCTCGGTCTGGCCAGCAAGCTGGCAACGGCGTAACCGGCATGAAAACACGATCAACGATGCGGACATACGCAGCCTTGGCGCTGGCGATCGTCGCGTCGGGCTGCAGCCTCGACGCCGCTTCCCGTGGTCCGTTCGGACCCGAAGATCCCGAAACCGTCATCTCGAAGAAACCACTTCCCGCGCAGATCCCGGCCAGACATATCCTCGAATTCACGGCAGACGAATCGGTCGGTCACATCAAGCCCAAGATGGCCGGCGCGGTGGCCGAGGCAACCGTCACGCGTTCGACGAATCAGGCCACGCTACTCACAGAACAAGAGGTTGCCGCATTGCGGAAATCCGTCGAGAACGACCCGAAGGCCTCCGCTCTTCTGGGCGCGCGCTGGGGATTCATCAATGCCAGCCGCCTGCCGCCGGAGGGCAAGGTATCCTTCGGCTGCTGCAGGAACCAGGCGCAGTTCGCCAAGCTCACTTACTATAGCTACAGCAACAACGTGGCCGTAGAGGTACGCCTCAAAGGCATGATGGTGATGAGCGCCTCCCACATCGCCGGATATCTGCCTCCGGAAGGCCCGGAGGAGATTCAGCGAGGCATTGAATTGGCGCGCGCCGACCAGCGCATTGGCGACAAGGTGCAGGGCCTGCAGGGTCATGGGCTTTTGATGCAGCCGGACCGGGGATTTTTCCGCAACGATCCTGGATACGGACATCGTGTGTTATGGGTCACCTTCTCCGAGGGCTTGGATGGAGATCCCAAATTCTGGGCCAAGGTAGACCTCACGGAAGATCGTGTACTGGAGTCGGGGGATGAACCGCCTCGATAGGCGGACGAAAGGATACCGGATGACACGCTTCGCCGTTGCTGTCCTGCTGTTTCTATGCACCCTCGCTCCGCCGCTCCCCGGCCTGGCGGTCACGATGTCGGAACATATGGACTGGGGACAGTGGAGCTTCGATTGGGAGGTCAGAGAGAGTACCGGCTTGGCGCTGCGCGATGTCACATACGCCGGCGAGCAAATCCTGGCCAAGGCCAGCATGCCGGTGGTTCGTGTCAAATATGTAAAGGAGCGGGTATGGTGGAATCCCTTCACCTGGTTCGGCTCTCGCGCCGACAGCGGACGCTGCGGTCCCTTTCAAGACCGTCTGCGCTGGCAGGATCTGGTCCCGATCACGAATTGCGGGGACGGCAAGCTCTGTGTCGAGAACTCTACGCTGAACGGGGTGAAATGGTTGGAGCTGGGCATTTACGCCAGGATCGGCGAATACCATATTTACCAAGCCTGGCACCTGTCCGAAGACGGGGAAGTCCGGCCGGTCGTTCAAAGCCGCGGCCTCTCGTGCAACACCGATCATGTGCATCATCCCTACTGGCGATTCGATTTCGATATCAATGGCAACGGAATGGATCAGGTCTTCGTTCACGATGACGGAGGACCGGACGAGGGCTGGGGCCCCGGATGGAAAAAGTATAGGAATGAGCGCAATGACATCAACAGCCCTGCCACTCGACGGGCATGGCTCGTGCGAGACCAGCTGACGGGCCATGGCGTTTGGGTTCTTCCAGGTGACGGCTATGCGCCCCTCGAAGGCGACGGAGAGCGCGACCGGTTCGCCGACCATGATGTCGCGATCCGCCGCGCCAAACCCGATGAGGATATCCCATGGCTGTTTGGAGCACGCGGTCAGCTCGGCTATGACGAGGACAATCAGAGCGTTCAGGAACAGGATGTCGTGTTCTGGTACGTCGCCCACCTTCCCCACATGGCCGCACTCGGGCCCACCAAGTGGCTGGCTCTCGGTCCCACGTTGAAGATTCAGCGATAGCAGCTTGCCGACGCAGG
>JAJFBJ010000215.1 GCA_020697375.1 Nitrospira sp.
GCCCGCGCGCTCGGCACGGCGTTTTCAGTTCGCCATCATCAGGACACGACGACCGTGACAGTCATGGAGCACAGCGTCCAAGTGACTCTCTCTCCTTCTAAAAACGTCCCCTTGATCGTGCATGAGGGCGAACAAGTCCTGTTTGCACCCGCGCAGGGATTGAGCGGGGCGCGCCGAGTCGATCTTGGAATGGAAACCGCGTGGCAACGCGGCAAGCTGATCTTCCAGAACAAACCGTTGGCGGAGGTCGTCGCTGAACTCAACCGCTATCGACACGGACACATCCTGATCCTCAATCCGGCCCTCCGGCATCTTAACGTGACAGGTCTGTTCGACACAGCCACTCCTGATGTTGCGCTGAGAATAATTCATCAGACCCTTCAATCCACGAAACCACCCTCACGCCCTATATGGTTCTTCTTCACTGACCGCCCACTAGACGGTCCCCACCGCTCGCCGGTTCGTGCGCACTTCGTCGACCACTGCATCAGCGATCGAATTTTTCACGCCTGCCCAATTTTCATTACAAGTTTCTTCACCCCGTCCGTCTTTACCTAGTGAGGCCTCGCGTTCCATGCGCTGCAGACCAAAACATATCCGGCGGCCATCAGACAGCAGGGGGAATGATGCAACGATCATGGTGCGCGTACAGCACAATGGGGGCATTGGCGTTTTTAGCCTATGCACAAGGCACATGGGCCTATAGCGAGGAAGAGTATCCGGGCGGCGCCACTGATCCATTCATCTATCTCGCGCAAGCAGCGCCAACCATTGAACAGGCGGAACCGGTTGAATTCAGCATTCCATCACAACCGCTCGGCTCGGCCATCACTTCGTTTGCCGATCAGGCGAACTACCGGCTCTTCGTCACATCCGACCTGTCGGCAGGAGTGACCAGCAATGGCGTCACCGGGCGGCATACGCCGGAAGAAGCCCTGAGCCTGCTGCTGGCCGGTACTGGACTGACCTATCGATTGACGGAGGCACGTACGGTGACCTTGGAACGCGTCCCGATTGCGCCGCTCGCGCTGCCAATGGGCCAACACCAGAGTTCCGCCGCACCTTCCAACAATCCCAATATGCAAACGCAGGCTGCGTCAAAACCAGTGAAGGTCCCAGAGATCGTGGTGAAGGAAGTTGAGAACGGGGTTACTCGGTCGATGAGACCTCATCCGCGACTCGCATTCCCGTTCCCATTCATGACATCCCTCGTTCCGTCGAGGTCGTGACCAGGTAGGTGTTGGACGATCAAAAAATCATCCGCTTCAGCGATGCGCTTCGCAATGTGAGCGGCGTGTCCATGCAGAATTCTCAGGGCGGCAGAGGCGGAGAATTCATCATCCGTGGGTTCGGCTCATCGCTCAACGTCTTTAAGAATGGGTTTCGGGATGACAGTACCTTCAGCTCCCGAGCCGCGCGGGATATCATCAATATCGAAAGCATCGAGGTGGTCAAAGCTCCGCCTTCCTATCTCTATGGCCGATCCGATCCCGGCGGCGTGATCAACCAGATCACCAAGGCTCCGCTCAAGGAACGGTATTATGCCGCGGACATGCTCGTCGGCAGTTACGGTCTCTACCGCCCGCAGATCGACATCGGCGGACCGTTGAATGACAGCAAGACGCTGACCTATCGGTTCAACGGGATGTACGAATCCGCCGAAAGCTATCGCGACGGAGTAAAAACCGATCGTATCTTTCTCGCCCCGACGTTCGGATGGGAAATCAGTTCACGAACAACCTTCCGGTTCGAGGGTGAATACCTGTACGACAAGTCCCCGATCGATCGAGGCCTTGTCGCCATAGGAAATGCCCCCGCGAACACTCCCATCAGTCGCTTTCTAGGAGATCCTACGAGACGAGGCGAAACTCAGCAGGGCAAGGCCACGCTTACGTTACTGCATCAATTCAACGACATGTTCAAATGGCGCACGGCATTCCGGGCATCGGTGACTCGGGAGCGATACGCCAGTCTCGAATCCAATTTTCTAGTCGGTGATGAAGGGTTGGGAATCCTCAATTTGGCGAGGTATGAACTTCCAGGTACCTTCCAGAGTTACTATTTGCAGAATGAGCTGCACGGAATGTTCTCGACCGGCCCCATCAAGCATAAAACGATCCTGGGCGTCGAACTGGGAAGAGAGCACTCCTCGTCAAGAGGTTTCGGAGATTTCGGCGGCGATACCAGCACGCCGGGCGCCTTTAGTTTCATCAACATTTTCAATCCCAGCGACCGATTGTTTCTAGATCCGGCCCTCACAAAATTCAGTGACATAAGCCAAACCAATAACATCATCGGCGCGTATGTCGGCGATCAGGTCGACCTCCTCGACAATTTGCACCTGCACTTCGGAGGACGTTTCGATCTCTTCGAGCAAAACGTCACCAACCGTCCGGACGATTTCACGCCGGTCGGCAGCAACACAAGCGAAACCGACAATGCCTTCAGCCCCTCCATTGGGCTGTCGTATCAACCATGGAAGCCGATTTCGCTTTATGCCAACTATACCGAGTCGTTCGCGCCTCAAAGCGCGGGAAGCAGGAGCTTCGGAGGAAGCCCTTTCAGAGCTGAGCGGGGAAAGTCCTATGAAGGTGGCCTCAAATACCAGTCGCCTGAAGGAGCATTGCGGGCGACGGCAGCCGTGTTCGATACCAAAAAGAGAAACGTGCTGTCGGCCGATCCCGTGAATGGATTCTTTTTCTCCGTGGCGACCGGTGAGCAACGCAGCAAAGGCGTCGAATTTGATATCGCCGGCAAGGTCCTGTCGGGATGGGATATCATCGCCAACTATGCGTACATCGACACCCGCGTCACGGAAGACAATCAATTCGCAGTAGGCAGTCGTGTACCCAATACAGCCTTACATCAAGGAAGCTTGTGGACGACCTACTTCTTCCAGGAGGGCGTCGTGAAAGGCTTCGGGGCAGGAATCGGCCTGTATGCGCAGGGCAAACGCAATATCATCTTTCAATGCCAGGATCCGTCCGGCTGCGCGGCCGGCGTGGAGTTGCCGGGGTTTGTCCGTATGGACGCGGCGTTGTACTACCGCAAGCAAGAAATCTTCGACAAGACCAATGTGCTGGCTGCGCTGAATTTCACCAATCTCCTCGATCATCGCTACTTCACCGGGGGACAGGGCTTCCGAGAGATTATCTATACCGGAGTCCCGTTCACAGTGATCGGTTCACTGAAGTTCGAGTTTCGTTGATGCCGACCGGGATTCCCGCCAACAGGCGCCCGGCATACCATACACATGGTCCCGTCGCGGGCCTCATATCGAGGAGTTGCTGTTGACGGAATGGAAGCAAAAAAGTCACATCGCTCAGGGCTCATGTCTCTCCTGGGGTGACTTCGGAAAGTTATGAAATTCGAGCTGCTGCTTCAGACCCTTGACCCTCGAAAGGGATAACACCATCAACTTTCCACACCGTTGGCATTTGATAACCAGTCCCTGGGGTTCCAGTCTGGCCGTCATTCGGCCACAGATGCACCGAAGATCTTTCCCGGATGCAGATGGACCACCCTTGCTGCTCATCTCACTCTCACAAGCGTACAGAAGGCATTCCTACTCTACATGTACGACGTATGAGAATGACGAAACCTCACCTGCGC
>JAJFBJ010000090.1 GCA_020697375.1 Nitrospira sp.
CTTCGAATGCAGATTCGAGAACTGACACAGTCCAATCTCGATCTCCGGGATCGGTTGAATCAACAAACGCAGCAGCTGCAGGAATTGAAAGAAGAACTGATACGGCTCCGGCGTGGATCCGACGGCGCGAAACCCAAACCTCCGGCGCCTCGAAAGCCTTCTGCCCGCTGATTCTGCGCACCTATCCAACGGCTCCAACCCATACCACAAGCTTATTGTTTCAAACCGGCGCCGGCCGCAGGCACAGATTCCAATGCCACGCTCAACTTCCCGACCTGATCGATCGGCAATGGATAGAAGCCCGCTCGAGCCACCGCTTCTTGCCCTTCGCGGCTTTTGACATACTCGAGAAATTCCTGCACCGCCGGCGGCAGCGTCGCGCCGGGCGCCTTGTCGAAATAGAGATACAGGAGGCGGTGAAGCGGGTAGGTTTGGTCGGCTACCGTGGCGGTTGACGGAGTGATCAACGGCATGCCTTCGCTCTCTGCCAACGGCACGATTCTTACATTCGATGCCTGCAACCCGATCCCGCTGAAACCGATACCCAGTTGGTCACGGCTGAGAGCCAAAATGACCGACGCGGCGCCCGGTTCTTCATGCATCGTCGGTTTGAAGTCCCCACCGGCCAGCACATGCTC
The DNA here is from genome assembly GCA_020697375.1 of Nitrospira sp. Next base: position 639 of record JAJFBJ010000090.1, read on the forward strand.
CTGAAAAAATGCTCTGGTCCCGGACTTGCGGTCACGCCCATAGAGCTGAATCGGCGCGTTCTCCCAGCCGTTCCCTAATCCCAGGTTTCCCCAGGATTTGATATCCTGCTCGTATCCCCGGTGGCGGGCCATCGAGAAGACGGCATCCGCCTGCGCCAAGGTCAATCCCGTCAGCGGATTGTCTTTATGGACGTACAGGGCGACGGCGTCGACCGCAATGGGGATAGCGAGGGGCTCGTACCCGCGTTGAAGGGAAAACTGCTTCATCTCGCTGTCCATCAGTTCTCGTGAGCTACTCACGAGCAGCGACTGCTTCGCGCGTTCTTCCTTGACGACAATCCGTCCCGGCTGAGGGGGCAGGAGGAATTCTGCAATGGCCTTGGTCGATCCTCCTGATTTGAGGTCGATCGCGATTTTGGGCTGACGAGACTGGAAATCCAGGACCAGGCGGCGCATCAGCGCATGCATCGTGTCCGATCCCTGCACTTTGAACCCACCGCTGATTTGCGTCTTCGGCCTGTATCGCTCAAGGCTGGGATCGACCAACAGACCGGCGAAGGGTCCGCTTTGCTCAGCTTGGACTATGTTCAGAGCGCCAAGAAGAAACAGCAGCAGGAAGGACAAGACTCGAGCGCCGGTCAGGCTCCATGTTTGGGGCGACGGCATCTGAGATTGCGCGGGATGCGCCATATTGTGATCTCCTGTGAATCTGATCAGAACCTTCGTACAGGATTCAGGATAGAACCGGCAGGTTGCGGGAATAAAAACGGAGTGTTACAGAATTGTTAACTCTTCCGATAAACGAGACGGCAACATCATCCTGAATCGAATCATTCCACAAGCTCCTGGATCTGGGTCCTCAGCATGGCAAACGCCTTGTCAAAAGCGGAGGCTATTTCGGCTTGCGTCCCCTTGGCCTTGGCAGGGTCAGGCGTGCTCCAATGTAACTTCTTCGGATGACCCGGGAACAGGGGACAACTTTCGCCGGCTGTTTGATCACACACCGTGATGACCAAATCGAACGAGTGGCCTGCAAACTCATTCCATGATTTGCTGCGCGGTTGACCGGGATCAACACCATGCCGTTTCAACGTTTTTATTGAATCGGGGTGGACATATCCGGCCGGAGAACTGCCTGCGCTCCAGGCGTGATACCGTCCATGGCCAAGCTGATTGATCAGCGCTTCAGCCATTATCGAGCGACAGGAATTTCCCGTGCACAAAACCAGTATTTTGATGAGGTCAGAAGCCATGAGGCATAGCAATCTGTCGGGTGTCAGGAAGGTTTACCGGAATTAAGGCATCTAAGATCTGTCCGACATCGCATGACGCTCAGCAGGATTCACAATAAGAACACAGCAGACACAGCAACCCCCGGAGCGTCAGCAAAAGAATAGTAAAGATCAGCACATAGGCGATCCAATCGCGGAACACTTCTCTCAGCGTGACCGGTTTCGCAAGCCCGGACCACATCTGGTTCTCCCGTTTGTCCCGCGCGAAAAGAAGTAATAGAGGGACAAGTGTGATCACGCTCACCATGCCGATCATGACGGCGTAATTTGAACTCATAAACCGTCGCCATCTACAGTGCTATGCAGCGTAGAAAGCCCAATCAGTCATCGGGCCACCGCAGAAGGAAATCCTTGGCTGATGCTCGTCATTGCAAACCAGTGGCGCGTACGGTTACAGGCCGCACAGACGGAGAGCATCACCGGCACTTCCACGAGCACGCCGACCACCGTCACGAGCGCCGCCCCGGATTCCGGTCCATACAACGCAATCGCCGTCGCCACGGCAAGTTCGAAAAAGTTACTCGCGCCGATCAGAGCGCCGGGTGCTGCGATGTTGTGCGGCACATTCAACCATTTCATCAAGCCATAGGTAAGGGAGGCATTGAAGTAGACCTGGAGTAAAATCGGGATGGCAATCAGCAGCACATGCCAGGCTTTACCGGTAATGTTCTGCGCTTGGAACGCAAAGATCAGCACCAGGGTCAAGAGGAGCGCCACAATGGTCACAGGAGCGAAGCGCGGCAAAAGCATGTGCTCAAACCATCCTGTGCCATGCCTGCGTATCAACCACACACGCAAAGCGGCGCCGATCGCCAGTGGGATGACGATAAAGGCCACTACCGAATAGAAAAGGACATGAAACGGGACGGTCAGTGAGGAGACGCCCGTCACGAGAAGCGTGATGATGGGGGCAAACAGCACGAGCATCAGGAGATCATTCAGGGAGACTTGCACCAGGGTATAGGCAGGATCGCCCTTCGTGAGATGACTCCAGACGAAGACCATCGCGGTACAGGGGGCGGCGGCCAGAATAATGGCGCCCGCCATATACTGATCCGCTTCGATCGGGCTGATCCATGGTGAGAAGACATGGCGAAAAAAGATCCAGGCAAGCAGCGCCATCGAGAACGGTTTAATCAGCCAATTGACAAAAAGGGTGACCAGCAGGCCTCGCGGTTTGGCCCCGACATGTCGAATCGATGCAAAATCCACTTTCATCATCATCGGAATGATCATGAGCCAGATCAGGACGGCGATCGGGAGATTGATATGGCTCTCCCGCCCGAGATCGAGAACCCGAAAAACCTGGACGAAACCGGGGAACCAAGTCCCGATCCCCACGCCGAGGAGCATGCAGAGCCCGACCCACAAGGACAAGTAACGTTCAAAGAAACCGATGGCGGATGACTGGTCTGCCTGTTCCGTTTTCGCCTTCTTTCCGGCCATTTTTTGCATCTCCTTACCGTGAGTCGATCGAACTCGATTTCTCATTTCCGTCGGCTCTTCCATCGCCTCGCTTTCACATCAAGAACACTTGATACGTATGAGCTAAAAAAAAGCAGTCGCACAGCCTGTGCGATTGCTTGATCTTAGCGGCCATCATGATGGCTTATATATCAATATAGATTGATATGTCAAATCCGACGGATCGAAAGCTATCAACGTTGTCTAAACCATAGGCCACCCACAAGAAACAACTCGATGATCGCTTGCGCATTGGCTCAGGCTACACAGGACAACGCCGGCTCCTTGGACGAAACCCGCTCAACGCCGTACTCAAATCCTCGGCGACGAAGCATGATCTCTCCACGGCGGCTCATCTCATCGACGGTCTTGAATATTTGATTCCAGCTCAGTTCCGGAAGGAGGGTGACGACTTGCTCCAGCGTCAAGGACTTCCGTATGCGCAACAGATCGAGGATCAGATATTCACTGTTATTGAGGGCGATGGATGGATGGATCATGCGGCTCCTCCTGGTTGGACTTCCTTTTACTCTCCAGGGCGGCTCGCTCCGAAGAGCCTTTGGTAATGGGGCGCCTCCACGTACCACCCTGCGCCGGCCATGTGTCTCTGGCATCATCAACCGGTTAAATCTCGGTTAACTCGTAGAGCCGGACAGGTCTGGCGCTAAATCTCGTCACGGCCGAAGACAGACCCTTTTCCGCTGCCTTCTCCGTAGGCCGGTGAGCAACGCACCGCCACGATCCGCACGGCGCCTAGCGTCAGGAGGATCGCGCCGAGCAACAGTAACTTGCCCTGGTCAGCTTCCTTGAACCACAGGGAAATGATTTCCGTCAGCATGACGACCAGGATCGTATCGACGATGAAGGTCACTTTGACGCGGCCTTCTGAAAAGTACGTTACGGTGGTCTTGAACACTTCAACGACCGCCAACAAAATCAATGTATCGACGATGATCTGCCGGAGGCCGACTTCGACCGCCGCGCCGAACAGCAGCCTGATATCCAGGAAGGTCTTGATCACCCCGCCGGTCAGCGCAATGAGAATCGTCAGGATCAGCAGACTGAGTACGGTTTTGATGCCTTTCATCCAGAGCTCGGTAAGGTCCATGTCGATGACCCGCCCCGCAAGATGGGACAGGCGATGTACGCGCGGCTCAAAATTCATAGACATCATGCGCAAGGACTCCTTTGCTGTTATGGATGAAGCAGCTCTAGTTGGGGCATGGTGACTATGGCTTCTTCCCGGTCATCCTGTACCACAAGCCCATAAAGAGACCGACAAGCAAGACCATCGCCAAAACAAATGGTCCATTGGATGACGCCGCCATCGAGAACTCGGCAATCGACATACAGAACCTCCTCCGTTTGAAGATACGCTGGACATTCAATGAACACAGACAATGAGTGAATTCTAGGCTGGCTTTGTTTCATCGAGTTGACATCTTCGTTACAGCGTCGTTACTTCGATCCAGAAGAATTCCGCTATCAGTCGCGGGCATCACTCAATGAAAGTCGAATAAGCCACTAACGTGATCCGCGGATGAGCAGAGATGCAGAAGTTAATGCGGATTTAACAACCCGCTAATGAGGCGGCAATGCACAGGCCATATCCTGACGCCAGTTGAAGACATGGCGAGACTACAGCACGCTTGTGTTCGGAAGAACCCATGCGCATCGATCCTATCAGCAGTCTCATAAGGATGAGGCCTTGAGCGGAGATGAATCGATGAATCACGCACTCGTTCGGGCACTGCTTGTTTGGGCCCTCCTCATTTGTGCGGCGATCACATTGAGCGTCAGTTGGAATGCAGCAACCCACCGCCACCTCGAACGTTCAATCAAAGCTCCCTTACCTCCATTCGCCTGTATGTCGATGAGTCTGGCGGCGACGGACATAGCGATTCGGGCAGGGTCGCCACGGATGGGAAGTCTCGCAGCGCCGTCACTGCAGGCTGTGAGGAACAGTCCATTCTCATGTGAGGACATAGCTCAAAGCCGGACTCCGCATGAACCACGGATCGTGACGGCCCGACCCGGGTGAAGAACAAGAGTTAACATGAAGTTTACAGCCTGATAATGGACCAGCAATTCACACACCCTATCCTGTTGCCAGTTGAAGACAATATTCTCTCGGTACTCGTGGGCAGAGCGATCGCTTAGGATACCCGCTACTTAGCTACTTAGTATGGAGGCATGAAATGATGAGACAGCAGCAGACAGGTCCCAGACATCACCGAGGCGCTGGTTCGGTCTTTACCGCATTTGCAGCCGCAGCCATGCTCGCCGGATTTGGTGGTTATGCCGGGGCGGAACACGCGGGACTCAGCAGCGCGGGAGGATCAGTGATTGATCCTGCAATCGAACCCTACACGAATCACAACGGAACGAATGGCAAGCTTAGCATTGCCGGCTCAGACACCATGAGACCGTTGATCGCGAAGCTATCCGCCCAATTTATGAGCCTGCACCCAGGGGTGGAGATCGCGGTCGAAGGAACCGGGTCGGGTGCGGCAATTCGTGAGTTCCAATTGGGCATCTCTCTTCAGCGCCGTGGCGACAAGGTGCGAGGAAGGGGTACGGCAGGCTCGAATCAGGTGGAATTGTTGGCCTCCTCCCGCCAGCTGACCGAAGAAGAACAGCAGGGGTTTGTGTCCCACCATGGGTATCGAGCGCTTGAAGTGCCCATTGCGATGGACGCCGTCGCAATCTACGTGCACAAAGATAATCCAGTGCAGCATCTGACCTTGAAACAGATTGACGGTATCTTTGGAAAAGATCGTAAGCGTGGGGAAGCCGCCATTCAGAGGTGGGGCCAGGCTGGACTACAGGATTCGGCTCTGGCGCAACAACCGATTCATCTGTACGGCCGGGACAAGCGGTCCGGCACCAGGGAATTCTTCAAGCATGTCGCCCTTAAGGACGGAGAATTGTTAGGGACTGTCTTGGAGCAGCCAGGCTCTGCCTCCGAGGTCATCGCCATCGCTCAGGACCCTCTGGCAATCGGCTATGCGGGGGCCGGGTTCCATGTATCCGCTGTGCGCCAAGTTCCGATCGCCACAAGTTCAGAACAAGACGCTATACTGCCATCGATGGATTCCGTCATCACCGGCACTTATCCCTTGGGACGGTCTTTGTATCTCTACGCGAAGAAAAACCCGAAAGATAATTTGAAACCGATCGTGGCCGAGTTCCTTGCGTTCGTGAATAGCAGACAGGGTCAAGAGACGGTCTCACGAGCGAACTTTTATCCGCTGACCGGTGTTCAGATCGCAAAAAACCGGCAGGAATTAGGTCTCCAGAAGGGGATAATGGCCGCAGCGCCTACCATGAACCAGGACCTTCAATTTGCTGAACAGGTGAGTCGCTAAAGGGCTGTTTTGACCGGGTCGATGGCGTCCGGAATGGAGAGCGTTCTTGTACTAACAGGACGCTCTCCTTTTCCGTTCATGTCTGCTAGCATGCCGTCCTTCAATTCCGGGGAAACCCATTCGCATGAACATATCACGACCCTCGGCGTACGAGGTATTCAACGGAGATGAATCGATGAAAAGCGCACTCGTCCGTGTCCTGTTCTGTTTTTCTGTTGTTGCCCTGGTCGCTCAGTCAGGATGCAGCAGCCCGCCACCGCCTCGAACATCTTACCAGGACCCCATTACCTCCATTCGACTCTACGTCGATGACCGTGCCGACGCCGTGCACAGCCATCCCGCCCAGGTCACCGTAGGTCAGATGACTCAAGTGCTAAATGGTATCCGTGTCGTTCCACGAAAGGGATTCATCGGCTCATTGATCACGGGGGAGACTCAGGCGAATCCCGCGTTCTCTTCCACTGAAGTCAAAGTCTTGGCGCCTGGGCTAAGCCGTGCGCTGGGCGAAGCTACGCCACAAGAGTTGGTCACTTTTTACCGTCGTTTTTCCGATGCGAGCGTTGGTCTAGCAATCACCTCCGGCGGCATGTTCGTACAAGAGAACCAGCTGCTCGTGGTACTGGCAAACAACCGGAACCTCCCAACCGAGGGCATGAACCAGAATATGGTTGCAGACTTCGATCCGGTCGATAGCCCTCTCATTCCCATCTCCCGTACAAGCTTCCGCGTGGAGTTCACGCCGCCCATGGCGGTCGTGCCGAAGGACCAGCGCTGGGATTGGCATTACATCGATGAAGGACGGATACTAGCCATCGACCTGCAGCAGCTCAATCATGACATGGAATCCGCGCCGGCAGCCTCCAAGCCCTAAACACATATTTTGTCTGCTTACCGACCGGGAAATCTCCGACGAACATCACCGGCTCATTCGCTCACCCTCGGCCTCTAACCGAAGAGACTTCATATGACCGCTGCTGTTGTACCGCATGCAACGGCGGCTCTTCCGGTTCTGTCAGACGAATAACACACGAGCGACGAAACCGAGCGGCTCATTGCCCAAAGATACGCCGACATTCGCTTTGTGCAGGAGACAACTTCTTCGTCTACCCAATGTTTGTATTAGGATGATAACACTTTAAGAAAGAATGCCAATCGCTTGATTGACAGAAGCAGAGAAAGGAGGAAAGACAACTGTGAATCATACTTGATGGAAAAGAACGGCGGGGAGTCTAAAGCCTAGAGAGTAAGCGCAGACTCCCCGCAATAAATAAGATGATCCTAGTTCCAGAACCATTGCGCTTGGAACCGCAATTGTGAGGCGTCAAAGTCGGACTGTGCGCGATTCAAAACCAAGGTGCTATTCAAACCATCCTTGAACACGTAGTCTGCCGTAAAACGCCAGTGGGTATCTGGCTCCCACACTAAGCCGAAATTCCAGGTCCGGGATTGTCCATCCGGAGCCCCAGTCAATGATTTGAAACCGCCATAATATTCACCGTAACGAACATAGGGCGTCAACATGCCGACATCGGAATAGCGCCAGGTGTAATAACCTTGGACGTAACCGCCGACAACATTGCTCTCCTCGATAAAGTTCGTTTGGCCATTCCGTTTTGGACCGCGGCCGACTGTGAACTCCGCCAAAACTCCCCAGGGTTGGGGAGGAGTCCAGACGTAGGCGGTGACACGTTGGTCCTTGACATCGCATCCGCCCTCTGAGGTCAACGGACTGATACACATGGCTGCACTGGCCACGTTGGGCTGACTGGCTCCCTGCACGGAAAACACCCCGTGATAAGCCAGGACACCGGTTTCGAGTAATCTGCCGTTCTTAAACTGGAACGGATAGGCTACCTTAGCTCCGATATGTTTGTCTTTGTTGAGTTCCAACCGATTCCTTGTCTGGCCATTGTAGACCATGATACCGAACATTCCGTAGTCGCCAGGCCCATTGTGGTAAGCAGCCAGCTGTGCAAAGCGTTCTTGTACAAGTTTCGGACTCCAGTAATAGGCGATGCCCAAATCTCGTTCTCCAGGCGCCCCGCTCTGCACGGATTCGTGCCGGTCCATTTCCTGCCGGTTGGTACTTGATCGATAGGTGTCGAACGCATTGGGGACACGATGGAGACCCCATCGGATCCGATGCACTCTGTCTTTGGTCAGATAGAAATCCGAGTAAGCGTCGATGATTTCTCTGTTCGACAATTCTTGCTGTCCGCCTTCCAGCGCGAACTGTGTGAAAAATGCCACCCGTTCAGACACCTGGCCTTGAAAGACGAGCCGGAGCCGTCTCGCATAGAATTCGTTACCCTGTTGATCACCGAAGCTATCGTTCAGAGGTAGATCGAACAGCCTACTAGTGGCTCCGGTGTTGTAGCGAAATTGCATGTACCCGTTCATACGAATCCGCTCATACCAGCGGGGGTTACCGGCCATTTGCAATTCGGCCGACTGTTCAAAAATGCGGCGTTCTTCTTCGGCTTTGAGACGAATCCAGTCTTCCTGAGTAATCACACCTTTCTCAAGTAGCAGACCTTCGAGAGAGGTGCTTTCGATCGATAACCGCTGCCCTGACGTTTCTCGCTCGGTACTCATCGCGGTCGGGATGACTGCTGGAGCGCTCTCAGTGGAGTTGGTTAACGGAGTCGCCTGAGAAGGTCCCTGAGCCGACAGCCTTGGCGCAGGTTCTCCCGAACCTGCCGATGTCTGCAGCGGCAATGTCAGGAGAGTTCCTCCGATGCAAAGCGCCACCGCAGACCATTTCAAAACACACCGCGCGACGTATTCCATGCACTCCTCCTCGTTGTGTGATGCTGATGACCTTCCATTATGCAACTCGCAATCGAGCTGATCGGCTGTTCGCCGTTGTCGGCCTAAACAAACTGTGCTCTCACAACATTCGAAACCATGTAGATCGGTCGATTTCACGCGGGAAGTATCTAACCGTTCAGTGACGTAGCGATCACAGACTTATTAAAACTCTGTAAACGAAATGCAGCGATGGTCGCGTGGGAGAGAAAAGTTACGCGGCTGTAACGAGGGGATAACGAGTCAACAATACCTGATCTCTACGTTGTGACATCCGATCCGGAGGGCTCAGACCCATGATACAGTCGACGATTTCCATCGTGTTTGTTACGACGGACAATGCCGGGGCTTACAATTTAGAAAAGGTGCTGAAGTCCAACGGCTACAGGCTCATGGTGGCGGAGACGCTTTCACGGGCATTGATCGAAATTCGACGAGTCGCTCCGGCGATCATTCTATTGGACCGACAGCTGCTTGCGAAGGAAGGAATACGCCGCAACCAGCTTCCTCCGGCCATCCCGATCATTGTCTTACAGCCGTTCGAGGAGTCATGCGGCCCGGACGATTGCGTTTCAGAACTCGATGCAGGATTCGACCAAATCGTTTCCTCCCTCCGCTACCGCGAGCTGATCGCGCATGTCCGGGCCATTCTTCGTCGGCACCATATGGAATTGGCCGGTCCGTCTCAGTTGCGCGTCGCCGGGCTTGCAATGGACATCGCCCGCCATGAAGTAACGATTGCAGGAGCGGTCGTCGAATTGACGCCGAAAGAGTTTCAGATACTCCACCACTTCCTGCTGTCCCCCGGCGTCGTCTCGTCCAGGCAAGAACTGCTCAACCGGATTTGGGGCGAGGACTACGCCCTCGAAAAGCATGCGCTGAATGTCTACATTCATTCGTTGCGACAGAAGATCGAGTCCGATCCATCCAAACCGGCCTTGATTGTCACGATTCGAGGGATCGGCTACAAACTGCAAGCGTCGCAATGATTCGTGCAGATCATCGAAGACGAACCGCTCCGTGCGCAGCTATTGGAGCAATACCTGCGCCGAGCCGGCTATCGGACCAATGTGGCGGGAGACGGGCTGATAGGCTTATCCGATGTGGCCCGGCTCAATCCTTCCGTGTTGTTGCTGGATCTTATGTTGCCAGGGCTCAACGGGCCGGAAGTCTGCCGGCGCATCAGGGGATACGTCTGCCACTCGACACATCCCCCATCATGATGATCAGCGCATTAGGCAGTGAAGAAGACAGGATTTCCGGCATCGAGATGGAAGGTGATGGTTACCTCACAAATCCATTCAGCCCACGAGAAGTCGTTTCACGCGTCGGATCACTTCTCCGGCGGACTCAGCATGCTCTGGGGAACGGCTTCGCAGCAGAAGACAATGGGCGCTCCATCGAAGAACATTGCATGATGGTTACACTGTCTGGAAACCGGTTGACCATCTCTCACACGGAGTGGCATCTCCTTCAATTCCTGAGCAGGAGGCTGGGACAGATCGTTTCAGTCGAAGAACTGGCGAGCCTCATTTGGACAGATGACCAGTTCCTGCGGTACCGCGAGTTGGACGCACAATTCGCAAACTGAAGAGCAAGCTTGAAAATGCTTCTTCCGGATCGATCGAAATCGTCGGGACTGTCGGTAGCCGCTACCGGTCACACATGCCAGCGCCAAGGCTCTTCGCCGATACCCCATGACGGAATGACCCGTTCTAGAAATCCTTTCTTAGGATGTCTGGGTTCATACTGTCGGCATTGCGCTCCTCGTGGCTTTCGTCACGTCGGCGACTGAAGAACGACGATAGGATTCCTCAGCTGGAATGATATGTCTCACGATCATTCACCAAGGGTCTAGCCCTGACAACTTTTACACCGACCTAACACTCGCTTTGATAGGCCGTAACGTTCCCAGGCTACGCTGGAAAGTGTGGTGTTAAAAAAAGCCGACTGCACTGGCTCTAGGTTGAAAGCTACAAACGGTCCGACTCCCTTTCTGTGACAATGTTCAGATCACAGGAGGAGTCGGGTTGTGGCCGAAGGGTACGAGAGGATCCTTAGAATTCATCGACGGCAACCGGCTGCAGTAAGTCGCGAACCGATAACACCCCGACGATCGCCCCGCTCTTCATGACGGCGAGATGCCTGGTCCCATGCAACTGCATGAGATCGGCAGCCTCTGTGATGGCACGGCGCTCGTCGATCCCGATGACCGGCGTGCTCATGATGGATTCCACCGGAACGAAGTAAGCCTGTTTGCTTTCTCCCACGACCTTCCTGACGATATCCGGCTCCGTCACGATTCCCACGAGTTGCGCGTTCAATTCCACAAACACGCTGCCGACTTTGCATTCGCTCATCATCCTCGCGGCCTTGTCCACCGACGTCCCGGCAGGCACTTTCACAAGATCCCGCGTCATCAGTTGGCTGATCGTCACCATCTGTCGCCTCCAATTGTTAAATCGTACAACCGCAGCTTCTCAGTATGGGATTCCATTGACCGTAAGATCCGGCTCTTTACCTTGTGACCCACAATGCATGGCCTGTACCGATCTTCATCACGGGTGCACAGGAGCCATCTGTCCGGCGAATGCGTAGCAACGGGTAGACCTCCTTTCTGTTCATTCCAATGAGGGTTCGAATGGCATACAAGAGGGGCGTGCAAGCGAGGATCATCATCACCAATCCTGTCATGAGGCCGGTCGGTTTCATCATGCTCGAACACTCCTTCATTCGAAAGTTCAGGATTCCGTTTATCCTTCTCCAAACTAGCGCGCAACGGTTCCATCGCCGTCACGAACCGGTAAATTGTGCGTTACGGAGTAAAGGAATCCTAAGAATCGAGTATGTAGAGGGCAATAGAGCAGAGATGGAGGGGAAGGGTGGGGGTTGCCGGCGAACAACCCCTACAATAATCGAACGGGGATGTTCGCCGACAATTAATCTTTCACGACGAAATGCACGCTACGGTTCTTTTGCCAGCAGACGGGGTTGTGTTGGAGGCAGAGCGGGCGGTCCTTGCCGAAACTCGTGACGTCCACCTCAAGCGCGTTGAGTCCCAACGATTCCAAGTACCGTTTCACGCCGAGGGCTCGACGCTCGCCCAGCACCATGTTGTATTCAGCCGTGCCGACTTCGTCACAACGCCCTTCCAGCAGCACTTTCGTCACGCCGTGGTCCTTCAACCGCTTGGCATTTTCCTCGACGGTCGTAAGGGCCTCATCCCGCAACACGTATTGATCGAAATCGAAGAGGACGTCCGGAAAAGGAATGTTCAGGTCGCCGGTCGCATTACGCGAGGCCATTTCAACCGACCGCAGGGGAACCGGCGGCGCCTCAGGACCGGTGACGACAAGAAGCCCGAGCAGGGCAAAGGGACGAAAACGAATCATGAACACCTCCGGCGCAAGTTGGGTTCGTGGATGACAACGGGCACAGAATAGTCAAATCCTGTGAACGAGGCAAGTTACTTCTTCGCGGCACAGAAATCGTAGAGGCGTCGCGGGTCCGGCAAGGGCTCCCACTGTAGAATTGCCATGGCATCGTCCACGTAGGCCGGCTCCCGCATCCCGTTGAGCACCGATGTGATACCCGGCGTGCTGGCAAGGATCCACAAGGCTTTTTGAGACAAGGAGGCAGACCGTTTGGTTTCCGGTAACAGGGGGTTGAGGGATCGATGAAGTTCTTCGGCGCGCAGGCGGCTCCGTTCGGCGGCCTCACGTTGCAAGGCTTTCAAAAGGGCGAGCAGCTCAGGAACGTATCGGTCGCGCCACGCTTCCCACTGCTCGGCGATCGTCCCGGTGAAGGCCTCGGAAAGCGCTCTCAGGACCTGGTTGACGTGAGGCGCGATCATCTGCCGTTCGATCTGCTCCCAATGTTCAAGACCCTGCACCTGTGTGCGAATGCGAGCCAGCTCATCGGCCCACCGGAATAAATCACCGGGCGCCATGCCTTGCCCGCTATGGGCCACGGCCGGTGCGAGATCCTTGCGGTATTCTTCTTCCAACTGCGCGACCTTCTGCCGTTGCGCTTCGAACTCCACTTGCGATTTCGGTACCGGCACATCAGCCAGTCGCAGGACTCCGCCCCGTTGCGAGGGCATGGCATTCAGGGGCCGGTTGACCAGCACGGCGGTGCCTTCTCGCATGGCGTATTCCAACAAGGTGCTGCCATTGTCGGGACCGGTATTCCGCACCAAAGCCGCGCCGGATTCGTACAGGTTCATCGGGCATTGCAGCACGAAGAAGTGATGGGCCTGCAGGCCGACCTTCTGAGCCGCCAGTTTGGCCGCCGTGACCATGCGGGAGAGGGAGGTCGCGTCCGGGTCGCCGGGAGAGGCGGTGGACGTATTGGATGAAACTCCGTAGCCACGAATGCGGCCGGCTTGCACTTGGGTTTCACAATATTCGAAAGCCAGCTGCAACCGCTCATAGAATTGATCGCGTAACGCGGACAGGTCATACCCCTCGGCGCCGAGGCGGGTTGCGTGAGACAAGAAATACTCCGGATTATGGAGCAGGCAGACGTCCAACGTGGCCAGCCTCAGCCGATCCAGTGACTGCGTCAGTTGCTCGACCAGAAACTCCGGATGGATGCAATGCCAGATATCTTCGCCGTACTTCACCATGTCGGGATAGGGCTTGCCGGCTTTTTCACGCGCCTGCGCCTGAGCCAAATTCTGTCCCTGGACGTACCCGACCTTCGACACGACGATGACTTCCTCGCGGGCCACCTCGCCGGCACGAATCAATTCCTGCAGCACGGCGCCCACCAGCCGCTCACTCTCTCCGTCCATGTAGTTGGTGGAGGTGTCGATCAGGTTACAACCACTACGCAGCGCCTTGATCAAGGCCTCCCGATGCTCGGCTTCACCTTGATTCACTCGATAGGTACCGAATCCCAGACGGCTCACGGTGAGACCCGCCGTCCCGAATGGTCCAAACCCCTGCGTCAGGGTGCCGGTGCCGGTCGCCTGGTGAATCTTTCGTGCGGCATAGGCCGCGGTACCTTGGACGGTCGCCATGCCCGGAAGCAATGTACCGGCCAATACCTTTTGCCGCGTCGCAGCGGGCGACGAAGACCCTCGTTGCTCCGGATCAATCAAAGCTGGGAGGTCCGCCGGATCCGTGATCGGCCGCCCGCAGGCAAAGTTGCGACAGACATAGAGCGCCGCTTTGCCGTCGATCAGGCTCTTCCCCTGCAACAATGGATGCGCCGTTTCAGGCTGCTGCGGATCTCGATAGGCGAGCACACGATTAGGGAGGTAGACCCGGTTCACGGCCGCCCGCAGGGCTTCGGCGCCGGGATCATCAGGGGAACCGACCAGGGCGATTTCCACCGGACCGCTCGTCAGGAGATCGACCACCATCAAACTCTTGGCAAAGGCCCTCGGATACCGGGCAATCTGACGACCGTAGGCCCGCACGGCCGCGCCGGCCGCTTGGGCGAACTCATCGCGCGCCAAGTGATAGGACAATCTCGCGAAGACCGATGCCGCGACGGCATTGCCGCTTGGCGTGGCTCCGTCCGGTCCTTCACGGCTTCGCATGATCAAGGCTTCATGACCCCTGGCGGTGGTGAAGAACCCGCCATGCATGCTGTCCGCGAAATCTTCCAGAACGCGCTCCGCCAGGCGAACCGCCGCGGAAAGATACCGTTCACTGCCGCCGGCTTCGAATGTGTCGATCAAGCCCTCGGCACAATAGGCATAGTCTTCGAGATAGGCATCCAGGTGAGCCTTGCCCGCCCGATAAGTCCGCAAGAGCCTGCCCTCCGGTTTTGATAGTTTGGCAAGCAGAAAGTCGGCGGCGCGTTCGGCGGCCCGGCGATAACGCTGTTCGGCGAACACCCGCCCGGCTTCCGCCATGGCGCTGATCATCATGCCGTTCCAAGCCGTAATGACTTTGTCGTCGAGGCCGGGCGGAACCCGCTTGGCGCGGGCCGCATAGATCAAGGGCTTCACTCGCGCGATGGTTTCCTGCAATTCGCCGACGGTCACTCCCAATTCCTCGGCGACGGCATCGATCGTCTTGGGCGTATGCAGGACATTCTGATGTTCCCAATTCCCTGCCGGCGTGACATCGTAATAGGCGCAAAACCGCCGCGCATCCTCGTCGGTTGGCACGACCGCGCGAATCTCGTCCGGCGTCCATACGAAGAACTTTCCTTCGACCCCTTCTGAATCGGCATCCGTCGCGGAATAAAAACCTCCTTCCGAGGACGTCATTTCTCGCAGGACGTAATCGAGCGTCTCGCAGGTGACGCGGCGATAATTTTCATCCTTTGTGACTTGATAGGCCTCGACATAGACGCGGGCGAGCAGGGCATTGTCGTACAGCATTTTTTCGAAGTGCGGCACCAGCCAACGTTCGTCGGTGGAATAGCGGGCGAAGCCGCCTCCGATATGATCGTAAATGCCGCCTGCCGCCATGGCATCCAGCGTGGTTCTCACCATTGTCAGCGTATGCGGATCTTTCGTGCGGTGGTAACAATGGAGCAACAGCGACAGCCCTGTCGCGGGAGGGAACTTCGGTGCGCCGCCGAATCCTCCCTGTTTGGCATCGAAGTCTTCAGCGAACTGGGTCACGGCCATGTCGAGTTCCGCCTGGCCGACGGTCGTCGGCGAGGGGGTATGGCCTCCCTCCTGCAGGCGCGCGGTCAACGTGGCAGCCTGGGTCACGACTCCCGCCTGGTCCTTCTCCCAATAGTCGGCTATTTTTTTCAACAAAGTCGGAAATCCCGGACGGCCCCAGCGATCCTCCGGCGGAAAATAGGTGCCGGCAAAGAAGGGCTTTTGATCGGGGGTGAGAAACACGGTCATGGGCCAGCCACCCTGATTGCGATTCAGCGCCAGCGTGGCTTGCATATAGATCTCGTCGAGATCCGGACGTTCTTCCCGATCGACTTTGATACAGACGAAATGGTCATTCATGAGGCGAGCGATCGACTCGTTCTCAAACGATTCCCGTTCCATGACATGACACCAATGGCAGGAGGAGTACCCGATCGAGAGCAGGATTGGACGCTGTAATCGTGCTGCCTCGGCGAGCGCCTCCGGTCCCCAGGGATGCCAGTCCACCGGATTGTAGGCATGCTGCAACAGGTAGGGACTCGTCTGGTGAATCAGGCGATTCGGCTTGCGGCCGGCAGAGTCAGTCGTCATGCGCGAACCGTATCACGCGCCAAATGGATGGGTCAATGAAGAGGAGGAGGCGGGTGAGACGGTTGTATTGTCAGTATCGAGCCGGTTGCCCCGACACATTTTCCGCTGCCTACTTCGGTGCTGCCCTGTATCGTGCCAGCTCTTGCGTCAACCACGCGGAACTTTTGACCGCCGTTGCGTCTCCGCACTTGACCAGATACTCGTCTCCGCTTCTACTGCTTTTGGTTGCAGCCAGCTCGATGAAGGACTCGGCTGTCGAGACCAGCCTTCTCTTAAGCAAGTACTCGTACTTCCTATTGAGGTGTCTGACCGCGCTTGAAGAAGCGTGCCAGGATCCATTTCGATAAAAACGGCAATCGGATGAACCAAGATAGGACAACAAGTATGATATCTCCTTCCTCGCAACCACGTCAGGCTCGTGCGCCGAAGCTTGTGACGTGACGAGCATAAGGAGGCAGATGACGAATCCCGTCGTTAACCTCCTCTTCGCAACGAGTCCGAACATCTGCATACCCGGAATCTTCATGGGCCGGTTTATGCCGTTCTGCGGACCAGACCTGCTTTCACTTTCGCACGCGCCTAACACTTACTTCCAAAACGTCAAGGATAGATTGTGCTGCTGCTGATACGATTTGGACAGCGTTCTTGTCCTTTAAGACAAGCTCTGACCGCGTCGACTCCGACAGATTTCCGGGCTGAATGAGCATAGCGACCAATGCAGCAAGCGCAGAAATGATGCTGCAGGACAGACTAGAGCGCAGCAAGCGGATGGAGAGGAAAACAATTGGCTCGCGCCGGCATCCGGAATCGCGAGCCAATTGAGGACTACGAAAGAACGTCGGACAGGAGAATCAATGTCCGCCCTTCTTCTCGTCTTTCTTCTTCTCTTCACCGAATACCGTCTGAGAGAGGTGTCCGCCTTTTTTCTCGTCCTTCTTCTTCTCTTCACCGAAAAGGGTTTGAGAGAAGTGGCCGCCCTTCTTCTCTTCCTTCTTCTTATCGTCCCCGGCGAACGATGGGACGGTAAATGCAACAAGAATGGCTGCCGCAACGAATGCAAATAGCGTACGCTTCATGGGGAACCCTCCTTGAAAGGTTGAGAAACAAGTGCCCACCACAAGGGCGCCAGAAAGTATCCAAACGGCGAAAAAATGTCAACGACAACACATCGAAATACTTTCCCGACCCCCGAGGGCAGGTTGTACCAACCACCGCGGCGGCATGCGAGACAAGGCGTCATCTGGTCTCTTTTTTTAAGCTGCGCTTGGAACAGTAGAAACCGAATATGCCCGGCAACTTTTCGAAACCAACCTCTGTGATAAACTCTGAGAAACCACAGTTATGACGTTCCGCATACACCCATGACCACCGATGACATCGGCCCCTATTCCAACTATCGCCTGACCGTTCGCCTCGCGCTGCTCAACAAACCCGGCATCTTCGCCAAAGTGGCCGCCCTGCTGGCAGAGGAGGGGGCGAACCTGGGAGCGGTGGACATCGTGTCGGCCAACGCCGAGCGCATGATCCGCGACATTACCTTCGATGTGCAGAACGAGGCGCATGGCGACCGGGTGCTTGATCTTTTGCAAAGGCTGCCGGAAGTGAATGTGCTTTCCGCCTCCGACCGGGTGTTTTTGCTGCATTTGGGTGGAAAGATCAGGGTGCAAAGTAAAGTCCCGGTCAATACGCGAAACGTCCTCTCCATGATTTATACGCCTGGCGTCGGCCGCGTCTGCCAGGCCATTGCCAAGGACCAGGCCAAAGCCTACGCCTTCACCATCAAGAGCAATAGCGTGGCCGTCGTCACGGATGGTTCCGCCGTGCTCGGACTCGGGGACCTCGGCCCTGCCGCCGCGCTGCCGGTGATGGAAGGAAAGGTCATGCTGTTGAAGGAACTGGCCGGCATCGATGCCTGGCCTATCTGTCTGGGAACGCAGGATACGGAGGACATCATTCGCATCGTCCAGGGTATCGCTCCAGGTTTCGGAGGCATCAACCTGGAAGACATCAGCGCGCCTCGCTGTTTCGAAATCGAACAGGCGCTGAAAGCGTCGCTCGACATTCCCGTCATGCATGACGACCAGCACGGCACGGCCGTCGTCCTGCTGGCCGCCCTCGTCAATGCGCTCAAGGTGGTCGGTAAACGGATGGATGAAGTCCGGATCGTCGTCAACGGTCTCGGCGCGGCGGGCACGGCCTGCTACCGCATACTGCTGGCGGCCGGCGCCCGCCACCTCATCGGATGCGACAAGGAAGGCATGGTGCTGATGGGGGAGGCGGAAGAGCTGCGCGCCTGCCGGACCGATCTCCATGCCTGCATCCGTCGAGACCGGCCGCGGGGGACCCTGCGCGAGGCCTTACAGAAAGCCGACGTGTTTATCGGTCTCTCGGTAGGCAACGTGCTGAGCAAGGACGACCTGCAACGGATGAATGAAGATCGCATCGTCTTCGCGATGGCCAATCCCGATCCTGAAGTGGATCCCAAAATAGGAGATGAAACCTCCAGGATCTTTGCCACCGGTCGCTCCGACTTTCCGAATCAGATCAATAACGCCCTGGCTTTTCCAGGAATATTTCGCGGGGCGCTCGACGTTCAAGCAAGTGAAATCAACGAGGCCATGAAGCTGTCCGCGGCTCAGGCGATTGCCGAATGCGTTCCTACGGAGGCGCTTTCGGAAGACTACATCATTCCCAGTCTGTTCGATCGCGATGTGGTACCGCGCGTGTCCAAAGCCGTGGCAGCTGCCGCACGCGCGACCGGCGTCGCCAGACGCCGCGCCAAAATCGACGACGATCTCCGCTAGCCCATCGACCGCGACGGAAAAGTCACCGCCCCTTCTCTCTTCCTCCTTGGCGCTCCGCGCGCAATCCATGTACAGTACGCCGATATTTCAACGGACTCGGTCTGTGCCTTCGCAACAGAGCGAGCCGGACCACACGTTGATGACAGCCGGGAGACCACGTGACTCCAACCACCATTCAGTTGATCGGCGCGGCATTATTCGCCGTCGCGATTCTGCACACGTTCAGCACCTCGTTCTTCGAACATTTGGCTCATACCCGACCGGCCCACGCGGGGCTCTGGCATTTGCTGGGCGAAGTCGAAGTGGTCTTCGGATTCTGGGCATTCGTCCTCGTGGCAACTATGTTCGTAACGGACGGCGCCGCGGCCGCCACGGAGTACCTTGACTCGCGCAACTTCACCGAACCGATGTTCGTATTCGCGATCATGGTCATTGCCGGCACGCGGCCCGTCTTGCATACCGCATGGCAAGGCGTGCGGCTCGTGAGCCGCACCATCCCCCTGCCTCGCAATATGGGTTTCTATTTCACGGTCCTCGCAATGGTGCCTTTGTTGGGCTCATTCATCACGGAGCCTGCGGCTATGACATTGGCGGCTATGATTTTGCGTGACCGCTTTTTTCGGTACGGGCTGTCGAGAGGCTTGAAGTATGTGACCTTGGGTGTGCTCTTCGTGAACATCTCGATCGGGGGGACCCTCACACCGTTTGCTGCGCCGCCGGTATTGATGGTGGCCGCCACCTGGGAATGGGACCTCGGCTTCATGATGGCCACGTTCGGCTGGAAGGCAGCCCTCGTCGTCACGGCCAATGCGCTGAGCGCAACCCTATGGTTCCGCAAAGAACTCTGCCGGCTCTCCACCGGGACCGGGGAAACGACGAACGATACCGTGCCGCCGGCCATGATAATGATTCATTTAGCGTTTCTCACAATGGTCGTGTTGTTCGCCCATCATCCCGCGATCTTCATGGGACTGTTTCTATTTTTTCTCGGCGTGGCTCAAGCGTACGAGCGCCACCAAGACCGTTTGATCCTGCGGGAAGGATTGCTCGTGGCCTTTTTTTTGGCGGGCCTGGTCGTCTTGGGAGGGCAACAACGATGGTGGTTGCAGCCTGTGTTATTGAGCATGAATAGCGATGCGTTGTTCTTCGGCGCGGCCGCTCTGACAGCCTTCACCGACAATGCGGCGCTGACATACCTTGGATCGCTCGTCGAGGGATTGTCCGATGAATTCAAATATGCCCTGGTCGCCGGAGCGGTGACGGGCGGCGGTTTAACGATCATTGCCAATGCCCCGAATCCGGCCGGACTCACGATTCTGCGCGGCCACTTCGATGATGAAACCGTGCATCCATTGGGACTGGCCTTGGCCGCCTTGCCGCCGACAATCATGGCTGCCCTGGCATTTAGATACTTATGACCCGTCACGGGCCGTCCGGTGCACGATCCTTCACTCTTATCGAATCGCAAAGCGTTGTGCTAAGATGCGACCGACCTCTCTTCGAGTTTGACGGCGAGGTTTCGCCCTACGAGGACCCGTGGCCTTTTCATCCAATAGACTGTTTAAATTCCAACGCGGAATGCGCCGGCGGATCGGCATGTTGCGCGCCAAGAATGTAGACAGCATGGAGTTTGCCGTCGACTTCATGATGCAGGAACGGGTAGACAGTTATTTCCGCATCGAACCGGGACTCGAAGAAATCGAACGATCATTGCAACAAATCGAGGAAGAATTGGATTTTGTGAGGGACGTATCCGGCGCCATTCGCCTCGAATCCCGATTGGAATTCGTGGAGGACCGCTGGGACGAACTCGACAGCGAGGTGCGCGAGCGGTCGCGGCGGCGGCGACGCAAGATCAATCTGGCCGATTTCTTGAAGGCGGCCGGCGGGGAGGGAAGTCCGGGCGGCCCCACCAGTGAAGTCACCAATGCCTGTGACGCCTACTCAATCCTTGGCCTTGAATTCGGCACGCCCCTGGCGGACGTCACCACGGCATTCCGGCAACGCGCCAAGGAACTGCATCCGGATGCGCGCAACGGTGACCGGAGCTCCGAGCCGGAGCTGAGGCGCATTCTCGAGGCCTATCAATTTTTGAAGGACTACCTGAGCCTCAGCAATACCGAACCGCCGATTTCGCGCGGAACTGAATATCGTCCGACAGAATCATAATGCCGAGCCCACCGTCCGACCAGACATACATTACCTCCGATGGCACGCTCGACGCCCTCTGTGATCGGCTCGCCGACAGTGCCGTCATCGCCATCGACACCGAGTTCGTGGGAGAAGAACATTTCATTCCCCGTTTGGAATTGATCCAGGTGGCTGCGGAAGGAGTCGCCGCGGTGATCGACTTCCCCGCCGTGCAGGACAGCAAGCCGATCGTCCGATTCTGGGATATTCTGTGCGACGGCCGCATCGAGAAGGTATTGCATGCCGGGCGGCAGGATCTTGAATTGTTTTCGCACCATGCCGGCCGCCTGCCGAAACCGTTCTTCGATACGCAAATTGCCGCCGCCATGGTCGGTTATGGCGCGCAGACGGCCTATGCCAATCTGGTGCAGCGTGTTCAAGGCGTCAAACTCGACAAGGCCCACACCTTCACGAATTGGAGCCAGCGACCGTTGAGTCATGACCAATTGCTTTACGCATTGGACGACGTCACCTTTTTGCTTCCCGTGCACCGCCATCTCCGCCAGAAGTTGACCGTCATGGGGCGCTTGCAGTGGGTAGATGAAGAATTTTCACGCCTGGAGGTGTCGCTCGGAGCCCAGGCCCGCGATCCGCAGGAACGCTATCAGCGCATTCGCGGGTGGGATAGTCTCAAGCCCCGCGCCGCAGGAGTTTTGCGTGCCCTCGCGGCATGGCGGGAAGGCGAGGCCCGGCGTCGCAACGTCCCCAGAGGGCGGGTATTGCGCGATGAGGTCCTGGTGCAGTTGGCCCGTCAAACGCCGCACACGCTTGATCAGCTTCGCGCCATGCGAGGCATGTATTCGTCTGAAGTGGAGCGTAACGGCCAGGCCCTGATCACCACGATGCAGCAGGCCCTGGCGCGGCCGGAAGCCGAATGGCCGGATGTCCCGCGCGATCGCAAACCCGACCCAGAATCCACAGGAGTTTTGGAACTTCTCCAAGCCGTGCTGAAGTCACGGGCCTCCCTCGAAAACATCGCTCCTACTCTGATCGCGACGACCGGCGATCTGCAGACATTGCTCGAACGTGCTTCGCCGGAAGAAGAAGTGGATATTCCGCTGTTGCGCGGATGGCGGCGTCAACTGGTCGGCGAAACCTTACTCGGGGTCTTGGCAGGCCGTCTCAAGGTCTGGATTGATCCGGACTTGGGAAAGCTACGGTTCGGGCAGCCCGACCGGCTCTAGCGCCGCATTCATTCCACAGAGCCATCGTTCGGTCCTCCCGTCGCGACGAATGCCTCCCCCGGGCGATCGTACCTCAGAACGTCTTCACTGTGCCGCGTGGCCCGAAGACCCTGTCCGGCTATGGGTACGACGATTTTTCCACAAACCCAGCAACAGCGTGAGGAAAGCCAGTCCGATTTCATCTGCCAAAGGAATCACATCAGGAATGACGAGGTCGGCCAGGGTGAGAACGGCGAACAGAAGGAACAGAGAAGGGAAACGTAGATTGAGCCGTTGCAGGATCCGCCCCAAGAAAGAGATTCGATCAACAGAACTGAACAGGCCCATGGATTCGCGTTCTCCTGGAAGTCCGGCCGGCTTCCGGTCATCCATGGCCCGGCGGATCGCCGAGCCACTCGGCTACAGCAGCTTCATGATCGTATCCGCCGGCCGCGCCAGCATCGCCTGATCACCCTTTTCCACAAGAGGACGCTGTATCAAATCCGGATGCTCCACCATCAGATCGAGCAGAACATCATCGCTCACGGTTGTGTCCGAGAGCTTCAAGGATTTGTAGAGATCCTCCTTGGCGCGCAGGACGTCCCGCACGGCAAGCCCGGCTTTCTTCACCAGCTGCTTCAGCCGGCTCTTCGTAAAGGGCTGTTCGTAATAATTGACCGCCGTGAACGGTTGCCCGCTTTCGCGTAGCAGACGGACCGCTTCCCGGCAAGTCGAACAAGTGGGTTTTTGATAGATCGTGATCTGCGCCATGTCTCCTCCCTGTCCCTTCATGCAAGGTTCCCTTGACCCCATTTTTTCTTCTGTGTTACATCAAGCGCTACAAGGCGGAACAATACTGACCACTATGCCGATTTTCGGAACCGATACCAGCGAACAGGCAGGCAAGTTTTCCTGCGCGACGGCGGCGCAGCGCACCTTGAAAGACCTGCGCACCAAACGCAAGGGGCAACCGGTCTTCGTGGTGGGCCATCGCCCGGAACGGAAAGGGAACGAAGCCACATTCGAGGTGTTCAACGACCGTCTCGCGCTCATTCGGTTCGAGGACGACGTTCGACTGGGCTACGATCCCATTGAGTTGCTGCTCCCGACCGATATCGACGAACAGGGAGTCGCCTATTTCGAAATCCGCACCTGCAGACAATGTGAACAGTTTTATCCCCTCACGGCCGACGAATGCGATGCGGATGAAGAGCCGTCGCTCTGCCCCGAATGCGCCTCATGAGGCGCATCATTCTTCGTTCAACGTGTCCGCTAGTCCGCCATCGGCGCAACCTCCACCGCTTTCTTGATCAAACAGTCTCCCGCGTAACCCTGCAGCGTCATCGGTAACATGCTCGCATCCAGTACCCGCGCCGCAGCGACCTTGAATCCATCCCCCGTCTTCGTGCCCTCAAGCTTGAGAGCGTAGCAGATTTCAAGCGCGCGCCAGACGGGGTTACCCACGACGGTTTCATCCGGTACAAGTTTCATGTCCGACACGGACCCGTCCAGCAAGACCTTCGCGGAAACACGCATCTTGTCCTTGGGCGTCTCGCTGACCACGGCGAAGACTGTCACGCCATCATCGGCCCATGCCCATGGGATGCAACCCATCACCACCAGCATTCCCATCAACAGCGGACGGAATAGGCTCATTCGTGACCTCGCTGTGGAGTCGTGGGATCCGGAGAGGCGGATAAAATATTTCGATCGGGCAGGGAAGGCGGTTGCGGCGCGACCGGCGGCGAGCTGGAAGCCGGTCCTCCATGGCTCAGAGTGCTACGCCCGACCCGCGGCTCCGCCGGTGAAGCACTCGGTTTTTCAGGAGGATTCGTACGCTCATCCCGCCAGAGCACCATCAATGCCGCGCCCAATAATAGGATACCGACCATCACGAAGATTCGCGTCGATCCTGTCACCCGTTGCCTCCATTCGAC
>JAJFBJ010000091.1 GCA_020697375.1 Nitrospira sp.
TCTGGATCAGGCGCTAGCAGACTCACGAACACTATAGCCAGAAACTTTCACAAAGCCAATGGCAGTCCGTAAGCTTCCCCTCATTTGAGACGGTCCATAAGGAGAGCTTTCTGGCACAATAGCCACCTTAGCCAGGAGGTTCCCATGCGCCAGTCGAAGTTCACCGAAACGCAAATCGTGTCGATCCTCAAGGAAGCCGATGCCGGTCGCCCGGTCAACGAACTCTGGCGCCAGCACGGTATCAGTTCCGCGACGTACTACAAGTGGAAGGCCAAATACGGTGGGCTTGAGGCCTCGGACGTGAAGCGGCTGAAGGAACTGGAGCACGAGAACAGCCGACTCAAGCGGATGTATGCGGACCTGTCGCTGGAGAATGCGGCGCTCAAGGATGTCATCGCAAAAAAGCTCTAAGGCCTGCTGAACGGCGGGAGGTCGTCACGCACCTAGTGACGGTGAATGGCCTTCCGGTTCAGCGGGCCTGTCGAGTCGTTAGCATGGGCCGGGCGACGTATTACCGGCCACTCATGGATTGGGCCCGGCGCGATGCGCCAGTGATCGCGGCGCTGACCACGCTCGTGGCGGCCAAGAGTCGCTGGGGCTTCTGGAAGTGTTGCGATCGGCTGCGGCTCGATGGGCACCCCTGGAATCACAAACGGCTGTGGCGGGTCTATTGCCAGCTCCGCTTGAATCTCCCACGACGGACGAAGAAGCGGCTCCCCCTTCGGCTGCGTCAGCCGCTTGTGGTGGTGCCCCAACCCAATGCCGTGTGGGCCGTGGATTTTATGAGCGACACCCTGTATGGCGGCCGGCGGTTCCGCACCTTGAACGTGTTGGATGAAGGGGTACGAGAAGTCTTGGCGATCGAAGTCGATACCTCCTTGCCCGCCGAGCGCGTGATTCGGGTGCTGGATCAAGTGACGGCCTGGCGGGGCCAGCCGCAGGCCATTCGGCTCGACAATGGCCCGGAATTCCTCGCCGACCGCTTTGCGACTTGGTGTGCGGAGCGTGGGATCGCGCTCCGGTTTATTCAGCCGGGCAAGCCGAATCAGAATGCCTTCATTGAACGGTTCAATCGGACGGTGCGACATGAAGTGCTCGATGCGTATGTCTTCGAGTCGCTTGAGCAGGTGCGAGAAATCAGTGCGCAGTGGAGGCAGGAGTACAATGAGGAGCGCCCCCATGACACCTTGGGGCGAGTGCCACCGGCCCTGTTCAGCGCCCGACAAACCGCCGGAAGTTCTCCTCTGAAACTGTCTCCTTGACGGGGAAGCTTACGGCGGGACCTTGAACAGGCGGCGCGTTCGCTTTCAACGTACTTTGAACGTCAGACGGTTACACTAGCAGAACTACGAGGGGAGAGCAGTGGCTCTGTAAACTGCAAACGGGTTGATTCGTCAGCGGAAGTTGTGGAGCTGGCGAGAGGAATCGAACCTCCAACCTGCGGTTTACAAAACCGCTGCTCTGCCGATTGAGCTACGCCAGCCTGCCTGATGATAAGAACGCTGCGGCATCGAGTGCGCGAACGGAAATGGAATTCGGAACCCTACAATTCTTCTTCCCGCCTGTCAAGACGAGTTCCAGCTCGGTGATGTGTCGGGGACATATTCCGGCTGAACTTCGAGTACAACCGGTCCGGGTAGCTCCTACTTTTACTTGAATAAAGTTCGGATTACCAATAAGCTGACCTCCTGCCGGTCCTCCGGCAGCGCATTGTCCGCGGCGATCCCTCGCTGCTCGGCATACTCAGGTCAGCCTGTTTTCATCGGACGGTAGAGAGGAGTGCCATTTATGAGTCAGTCACACATTCTCGTGATCGATGATGACGCGGCGGTGCGCGCAGTGTTGTCGGAGATCCTCATGGCTGAAGGCCATCAGGTGACGATGGTATCGAACGGACTCGATGGCATTGAAGCCGCCAAGGAGCAGCCGATGCACGTGGTGCTGACCGATCTTCAAATGCCGGGCATCGACGGGCTGGAAACCATCGAACGGATTTCCAAGGTTGATTCAAAAATCATCGCGATCGTCATGACGGGTTTTGGAACGGTGGACTATGCCGTGCGGGCGATGAAGGCGGGAGCGTTTGATTTCATCACCAAGCCGTTCGAACCAGACACCGTGGCAGTGGTCGTCAGAAAGGCGCTGGATATTTACAAGCTGAAGCAGGAAAACCATCTGCTTCGGAAGGCCGTGCGGGATCAATATCGTCTGGAACACTTAGTGGGTACCAGCGCGCCGATGCGCATGGTGCTTGATTTCGTCGAAAAGGTCGCCGACAGCGACAGCACGGTCTTGATCGAAGGAGAAAGCGGGACCGGAAAAGAATTGATCGCGAGGATGCTGCACTTCAACAGCATGCGGCGAGAACGCCCCCTGGTGCCGGTCAACTGCGGCGCGATCCCGGAGAATCTCTTGGAGTCTGAGTTGTTCGGCCATGAAAAAGGCGCCTTTACCGGCGCGGCGCATACGAGACTCGGACGGTTTGAGTTGGCCCATGGCGGGACGATATTTTTGGATGAAGTCGGCGAGATGAGTTTGCCGCTGCAGGTCAAACTGCTTCGTGTGTTACAGGAGCGATGCTTTGAACGGGTGGGCGGAACGCGGACGATCAATGTCGATGTCCGCATCATCGCCGCGACGAATCAGGACTTGGCGCAAGCCGTGCAAGAACGCCGGTTCCGTCAGGACCTGTATTACCGTTTGCATGTCATTCCCATCCTCATTCCTCCTCTGCGAGAACGACGCAGCGATATTCCACTCCTTGTCAACCATTTCATCGCGCAGTTCAACCGGCTGCGCCGGACGGAGATTCTCGGCATGGAGCCGGAGGCGCTCGCTCGCATGGCGGAAGAAGAATGGCCGGGCAATATCCGTGAACTTGAAAATATGATCGAACGGTTGTCGGTCCTGAAAAAGAAAGGATGGATCACGCTGAGCGACTTGCCTGAGAGCCCGATCAAAATGAATGCCGGTAATAAGGCGGCAGAGCCTACCGAACAGTTCATTCGTTTCTCCGAGGATGGGATCAATTTGACCAAAGAGATGGAACATTACGAAAACCGGCTTATCGGCGAAGCCTTGCGCAAGGCCAATGGAATTACAAGCCGGGCCGCCCAGCTGCTGCAAGTGAATCGAACGACACTGGTTGAAAAATTGAAACGAAAAGGATTCGACCCCAAGAGTCACGGATATTCCATTCAAAACTAGCCCTTCCTGAATCCCTCTTCTTGCCGGTATGTCAATTTCTTGACCTGGCCCCGACTTGGCCCTGTTGGGTTTTCTGACGGACGTAAGTAATCCACCGTCACAATCACCTGGTTTCATGGGGAGTTGCCGCAGATCAGGCGTTCCTACAGGGCACGGGACTTGCTGACCTGGTAGGCCTGTGCAATCCCTATCTCCTTCACGAAGACCATTCTGGTTCAATGCGATGATAGGCCTTTTGCTTGGAAGCCTCTCGCATATTGCCGTCGAGCCGGCCTTGGCTGCGGCCGGGCCATCGGCTGCGCCCCAAGCCTTGCCGATCGCATTGCAAGAACCTCACGAGCTCGTGCGGGGCGCGTTACCCGACCCGGGACCCCGCTTCGAACGGCTTACTGATAACGGCGCATGGAGCCGCTTTGAACAGGCTGTCACGCTCTATGTTCAAGGCCGCTATGGCGAGGCGCGAGCCATCTTCATGGGCGTTCTTCGCGAACAGGCAGCATCCCCACTGGCTTCTTCCGCCCAGGCTTTTATGGTGGAAAGCTCGCTGAAAAGCGGCGACGCGAACGTAAGGCCGATGGAAATCGTCGAACAATATCGGATGCTGATGCGGGATGAGCCCACGTCGACGAATGCCAAGCGGGCAGCCTGGAGAATCGGCGATCTGTACCGCATCGAGGGCTGGTATCAAGAAGCGCAAGTGGCATACCAGCATGCGCTCAGTCTTTCCTCGCCCGATTCCTATGATGCCAATCGAGCCCTGCTCGGACTGGGCTACGCCTTGCGTGGTACCAATCAATGGAAGGACAGCGAACAGGCCTTCGACAATGTGAGGAAGCGCACGACGGATCCGAGTTTGCTGGTATCCGCCTCTCTGGGACAAGCCCATAGCTTCTATCGTGATGGGAGGATGAAGGAGGCCGATACGCTGTTCGAGAGCGTCGCCGGCCGCTGGCCCGCCGCATTTCGGAAAGATCCCTATGCGTTGCTTCGTTACGCCGATACCGCGGGAGAATTTCATCGCCTGCCCGTCATGCGGACGCAACTGCTCCATTTCTATAATCTGTACCCCGCCAGAACAGAAACCCCGTTTGTGTTGGGTCACATCGCGGACAGTTATAAAGAGGCAGGCCGCTGGGATGAGGCCATCATGTTCTATGCCGCCCTCCTGAGCCAGTATCCCGAGGCCTCGATTGCTCCGGCGGCCAGGCTTCGATACGCCGATGCGCAGGAGCAGCGTGATCCGGAAGACGGTCTGGTGAACCTTCGTCAAACCGTCGCGGCAGGGCTGTCGAACATTGTGCCGGCGCCGGGAGCGATCATCAGCCCTCGCCGGCTGTTCGAGGAGAGCGCAACACAATATGAGGACTCTCCGGTCGGCAGCGAGGCTCTGTTTCATCTTGGCGAGACATTCGAGCGGGCAGGGAAACGGACGGAAGCCTTGGCCGCTTATGAACGGGTGGTGTCTCGCGCCGGCAAGCTGGACAACGATCCTTGGCCGGAAAAAAGCGGCGCACGGCTCGTGACATTTCTCCGGCCGCTGCTGGAATCGGCCGTGAAGACATCCGACGATTTCGAACTCTTGAGTCTCTTTCATCGACATGGGCCCCTGGCCGACCGGCTGTATGCAGGCACGGACCTGTTGCTCAACGTTGCCGATGCGCATCAACGACTCGGGTTTCCGGTTGCGGCTGCCCGTCTCTATCAGTCGCTGATTCGTGATCCGAAGGCGCCGGCCCTTCACGAAGCAGCCTTGATCGGATTGGGCCGGAGCTATCTGGAACAGAAAGACGCCCGCGCGGCGCGCTCCGTCTTCGAACGGTATCGTCTTCAATTTCCCGTCGGCCGGCTCGATGTGGAGGCGCTGTTGGGCCTCCTCACGGCATTTCAACTGGAGAAGAACGTTACGGCGCTCATCAAGCTGGGACGGCAATGGTTACAGCACCATCCCCGGCATCCGAATCGCATCATGGTCCAATTGAAGCTGGCAAATGGATTGCTGCAGGACAAACAGGATGGGGAGGGAGTGGCGTTGTATGACGAAATCGTCAAGAGGGGATTGAAGCTCGCGGTCCCGGACATGCTCCGCTATGCCGACGCCTCGGTGCGT
This sequence comes from Nitrospira sp., assembly GCA_020697375.1. The sequence goes on from JAJFBJ010000091.1 coordinate 5,315, forward strand.
CTGAACCGGCAGGCACCGGCCTTGGCCCTGTACAAGCAGGCGCTGATTGCGGGACCGAGTCCTGAGCAAGAGACGAGAATTCAATTTCAGATCGTCCGGCTGGCTCAGGCCACCAAACAAAAGGATCTTGCCAGGAACGGGTTACGCCATCTTGATGAGCACGATGACAGCCTCGTCCGGCGCGTATCCGCCGTCCTGCAGACAGAATGGCTCCAGCCGACTTCAGCTCCGGGAGGCCGCAAGTGATGGCGTCCCCTCAAAGTCTCGAGCCTTCCAAGAACGATTTGCTGGCGCGAGCCTTTCACGACTTTGACCAGGCTGCCACAGTACTCCAGCAGTCGTACGATGCGCTCACGGCGCGTCTTCAGCAGATGGATCTCGAACTGGCGCAGACCAATGCGAGCCTGCGGGAGCATCTCCGTGAAACGGAGGACATGCGCGCCCATGTGACGGCGGTGCTGGAATCGTTGGATACCGGTGTGATCGTGGCCGATTCTCAGGACCTCGTCGTGCGGTGCAACCACTCTACCGAACGCTTGCTGGGAATTTCGCAAGCGCGGTTGCAGGGACGGAATGCGACGGACATCCTCCGGGAGATCCGCAAGGAGCATGGCGAGTATCCCGTGATACTTCCGAGCGGCATTGCCATCGCCCTGTCCCAGACCGACCTGACCGATGAATCGGGAGCGTTGATCGGCAAACTGGTGCTCATCCATGACGTGACCCGGATTCGCCGGTTGGAAGACCGCCTCCAGCGGCGCAATCGATTGGAGGCTATGGGACAAATGGTCGGCTGCATCGCACACGAGATTCGCAATCCCCTGGGCAGCGTCGAACTGTTCGCATCATTGTTGCGGAAGGACTTGCAGGACGTTCCCCATCTGCAGACCTATGCCGAGCATATATCCGTCGCGGTGCATTCGATGGATCGGCTGCTGTCCAATCTGCTGGTTTACAGCAGGCCGGACTGCTCCAAGGCCGGCTGGCAGGCCACAGAACCGCTGATCGACGAGGTGCTGACATTGGCGGTCCATGCGATGTCGGCGGTTCCGGTCGGCGTCCAGCGCCGTCTGGATGCCGATGTTCCCCGCATCTGGTGCGATGCGGGAAAAATGAAGCAGATCCTGTTGAACCTTGTTTTGAATGCCGTTCAGGCCATGCCCGCGGGAGGCATGCTTACCATGGCCGTCGCGGTCGCGTCCACTCAGGCATCGGATAGGCCTGCCATCCAGCTGACCGTCAGCGATACCGGCACAGGGATTGCGCCCGAACTCCAATCACGGGTGTTCGATCCGTTTTTTACGACCAGGGAACAAGGCACCGGACTGGGGTTGGCGATCGTGCATGCGTTGGTCGAAGCGCACCATGGCCGGATCGATGTAGAAAGCAGCCCGGGGCGGGGAACGTCGTTCATCATCACGTTGCCACAGAATCCCGAGCAGAAGGAATCATCGGCGGCGCGCGAGGCGGCGCCGGACGGCCGATCGGCGACCCCGTTTCACATTGTGGATGAAACTGAAGAGGAGATGAGCGAATGAGCGTGCAACAGGCCATGCAGGGATCGCCAGCGTCTCTCGACGACGCGCGTATCGTGCTGATTGTCGATGATGAGCCGTCCATGCGCACGGCCTTGTCGGAAACCGTCCGGCGATTGGGCTATCAGGTCCGGAGCGCGGTAGACGGCGCGGATGCCACCGAACAGGTGGAGCGGCTGAAGCCCTGGCTGGTGGTGACCGACTTGAAGATGCCGCGCCTGAACGGGCTCGAACTGGTCAAAGAGATCAAACAAAAATCTCCCCAGACTTTCATCATTCTCATGACCGCCTATGGCACGGTGGAAACGGCGGTGGAGGCGATGAAACACGGCGCAAACGACTATATTTTGAAACCCTTTTCCACGGATTTGCTGGAACGGGTCATCCTCAATCTGCAGGCGACCACTGCGCAGGACGAACAGGATGGCCCCGCCACGCTGGAAACCCGCGCAATCTTGACGCAGGACCCCGGCATGGTCCGTCTGCTCACGACGCTGGAAGGTGTCGCAGCCAGCCAGGCCACCGTCTTGATCAGCGGTGAAAGCGGGACCGGCAAGGAGCTGCTGGCGCGCTACATCCATGCGCGGAGTCCGCGATCCCATCGTCCGTTCGTCGCATTGAATTGCGCCGCGCTTCCTGACAGCCTGCTGGAGAGCGAGCTGTTCGGGCATGAACGCGGCGCCTTTACCGGAGCCGTTCAAAAAAAACTGGGCAAGTTTGAAATGGCCCACACCGGCACCCTATTTCTGGATGAAATCAGTGAAATGAATCTCGGATTGCAGGCGAAATTGTTGCGCGTCCTGCAGGAGCGCGAAGTGGACCGCATCGGCGGCCGCGAGCCGGTCCCGGTCAATATCCGGGTGATCGCGACCACCAATCGCTCGCTCTATCATGAAGTGACTCAGGGACGATTTCGCGAGGATTTGTTCTATCGCTTGAATGTGTTTCCGGTCACCGTCCCTCCGCTCCGAGAGCGCCCGGGTGATATTCCTCTTCTGGCACGCCATTTCCTTCGTGCCTCGGCCCAGCGCAACGGTCTCACGATGCCGACGCTGTCCGAGCGCGCCGTTGCAGATCTCCAAGTCCGTCCCTGGAAGGGGAATGTCCGCGAACTGGAGAACGTGATGGAACGAGCCATTCTGGTGGCGGGCGGAAGGGCCGTCGATGTGGAACACCTGATGTCGGGACACGGCGCGATATTGTCCCGGGAGCCTGAACCGGCCGTTCCAACCGTCATGCCTTCATCGCACGGCTCACTCTGGGAGATGGAGCGCGATCTCATCTTCAAGACTTTGGCGCGGGTGAAGGAAAACCGGACCCATGCCGCCAAGGAACTGGGAATCAGCATCCGGACGTTGCGAAACAAGCTGCGGGAGTACCGGGATTTAGGCTATCAGGTCGCGGCGGAAAAATCCTGAGAGGCAGCCTTCAGCTGGGCAGATTCTTCCTGGAACGGCCGGATTTGCCTATCTCCAACAGCAGAAGAGAAAGGATGTCCGGTCCATAGCCGCACAGGAGCGGTACAAGGATTGCAGTTCCAAACGGTGGAGAGAATTATTTTAAGGAGTCGCCGGCATGCCGATCTTTGACAGAACCATACAGTTGCTTGAGCGTTCGTTGGATTTGCGGGGCGCCCGCCAGCAGGTCATCGCAGCGAACATCGCCAATGAAGAAACTCCCAAATACCGGGCGAAAGATTTGAATTTCGGGCAGGCCTTGGCTGACGCTCAGCGGGGCCAGCTTCCCATTGGATTGGTTTCGACTCATCAGCAGCATATCGGGCCGAAGGGCCCGGGGTATCAACAGGTGACGGGCCGCATGGAAGAGGTGCCGGCCGGCGATCTGCCGCTGGACGCAAATACGGTCAATATCGAATTGGAAATGGCCAAGATGTCCGACAATGCTCAGCAATACAACACGGCTGCCACCATCATCGGCATGAAGTTCAAAGGGCTATTGAGCGCGATTCGAGAGGGGCGGTAACGGCGCAATCGTGAGAGAGACCAGGCTCATGGCAGCGGGAGACAACCACAAAGGGGTGCATGATGGATATGACGGATAATCTCGCAGTATCGGTTTCCGCACTCGACGCCCAGCGACATCGATTGAATGTGATCGCCAGCAATCTCGCCAATGCGCAATCCACCCGAACCAGCAGCGGCGGGCCCTATCGGCGACGCGACGTCGTCTTTGAAGCCACGCAGGTCTCCGCGCCTTTTCAACGCGCGTTCAACCAGATCGTCACAGGAACGGGACGCCATGGGTTGGATGGAGTGAAGGTGGCGCGCGTGATTGAAGACCAGAAGCCGGGCCAGACTCTGTACGACCCGCGCCATCCCGACGCAGACAAAAAGGGTTTCGTCACGATGCCGAACGTCAATGTCATGGAAGAGATGGTCAATATGATCGGCGCCTCACGAGCCTATGAGGCGAATGTGCAGGCCATCAACGCGACGCGCACCATGTGGAATCGCGCCCTGGAAATCGGGAGGTAACCATGTCGGATCTTCGCATAGCGGGAGCCGGCCTGCCGCGTCCCATTGAAATGCCCGAGACCCATGCGTTGAGGGAGGGAAACGAGGCAGGCGCGACCTCGACCTTCATGGGGTCGCTCAAGGATGCCATCAGCAGCATCAATGACGCGCAAACCGGCGCGAGCCAAGCGGTGGACGCGTTAGTGACGGGACAGTCCAATAACATTCACCAGACCATGGTGGCGTTACAGCAGGCCGATGTGTCCTTTCAGTTGATGATGCAGGTGCGGAACAAGCTGGTCACGGCCTACGAAGAAATCCAGCGCATGCAGATTTGACGAGACCCTAATCAGGTCGACGGCTTTTCGAGCAAAGGATCCTTTACCGTATGTTTGCGAAATTCAGCCAATTCACGATCAACCAGCGTTTTATCATTTTGCTCGCCCTCGCGGGGTCCGTCGCCGGCCTGGTGGCCGTGACGCTCTGGACCCAGCAGCCGGACATGCAGGTGCTCTTCGCGAATCTGGCGACCGATGATGCGGCTTCCATCGTCGACAAATTGAAGGATGCGAAGGTGCCTTATGACACGGTCAACGGCGGTACCACGATCCTGGTGCCCAGCGCCCAGGTGCATGACTTGCGGTTGGACATGGCGGGCCAAGGGCTTCCCCACGGCGGTGGCGTGGGCTTCGAAATTTTCGACCGGTCGACATTGGGCATGTCGGACTTCGTGCAGAAACTGAATTACCGCCGGGCCTTGCAAGGGGAGTTGGCGCGGACCATCACGCAGATGCCGGAGGTCGAACGGGCACGAGTTCATTTGGCGCTTCCGGAACGGAGATTGTTTGCCACGGAGCAGGATCGCGCGCGCGCCTCGGTGGTGGTGTCGCTGCGTTCCAATCACATGTTGTCCAAGGCGCAAATTCAGGGAGTGGTGCACCTCGTGTCCAGCAGCGTCGAAGGTCTCCAAACGCGCGATGTGACGGTCGTGGACGGCCATGGCAATTTGTTGTCGAGCACCTCCACCGATGAATCGGCGGGACTTTCCGGAACTCAAATGGAATATCAGCGGAACTTGGAGAAGGACATCGAAACCCGCATCCAGTCGATGCTGGAGAGAATCGTCGGTGTAAATAAGGCCGTTGTCCGTGTTTCAAGCGTGCTCGATTTCCGCAAGATCGAAACCACGGAAGAACGGTACGACCCGAATGGGCAGGTGGTCCGGAGCGAGCAACGGGGCCAGGAAAAATCCAGCGGCGTCAACGGGACCTCCGGCGGTGTGCCGGGCGTCGAATCCAATGTGCCGGGTGGCACGGAGACCGAGGGGAACCTCACCAGCACCAGCAACAACAACACGAAAAATGAAACGGTCAACTACGAGATCAGCCGCACGGTGTCGCGTATCGTCGAACCGACCGGCACGATCAAAAAGCTCTCGGTGGCGGTTCTGGTGGACGGCGCTTACGAGGGAGGCAAGGCCGGCGAAGCTGCGGCGGACCAGCCGAAGAAGTATATCGCCCGTTCGGAAGCGGACCTGGCCCGCATCGAAGACATCGTCAAAAAGGCCATGGGATATTCGGCCGATCGGCAGGACGAAGTTCAAGTCGTCAATATTCAATTCGGCCTCGGACCGGAAGAGCCGGTGGGAGCAACCGTGGAGGCTCCGTCGGATTCGATCAAGGTCTGGTTGCCCTACCTCCGCTACGCCGTGGGCGGTGTGTTGTTCTTCCTGATTCTCTTCTTCGTGGTCCGGCCGTTGATGGTCATGCTGGCCGAGTCCTCGCCCTCTACGCGCTCCGGTGAGACGCCTGCTTTGCCGGCCTCGCTCGGGCAGGTGGAAGCGGCCATGGCCGGCAAACAACCGGCTCAAATCATCGACATGGCTAAAAATAATCCGGCCAACACCGCCGTGGTCGTCAAGCAGTGGCTGAAGAGTAACGCTTAATCCGCCCCATCATGAACAAAGACCTCACCGGCGCGCAAAAAGCCGCCATCCTGCTTCGGGCGATCGGAGAAGAAGCCGCTGCGGCGGTCATGAAAACGCTCGATCCGAAGGATATACGTAAGCTCGGCGCCTTCATGAAGGAGACGGCGAATATCACCAAGCAGGAGGAAGAGAGCGTGATCGCCGAATTCGAGCAGGCCAGCTCATCCGGCGAAGTGCAGTTCGAGGGGCGGGAGTTCATGGAAGCCATTCTGAAGAAGGCCCTGGGACCCGAGAAGGCGGCCCGGATGATGGAATCGTTGAATACCAAAACCTATCCCGGCATCGACGCGCTGAAATGGGTGGATCCCCGCACCGTCTCGCAAATACTGAAAATCGAGCATCCTCAAACCATCGCGGTCTGCCTGGGGCAAATGGAGGCGGAGCAGGCGGGCGCAGTCCTTTCCCTGTTACCCGTGCACCTGCATGCGGACGTCTCGCTGCGGCTGGCAACGATGCAGGAGGTGCAGCCCGACGTGCTCGCCGAATTGAGCGAAAGTCTGCAGGGCATCCTCTCGGCATCGATGGGGGCATCCAGCATGTCGGTGGGCGGAACCGAGCTCATGGCCGATATCCTGACCCGCATCGATAAGAACACCGAGGGAGCCATTATGGCCAAAATCACCGAACGCGACCAGGCGCTGGCCGAAAATATCCGGGCGCTGATGTTCGTCTTCGATGACTTGGTGGATTTGGATTCCCGCGCCATGCAGGAGCTCATGAAAGAAATCAGCAAGGAAGACCTTCCGGTCGCGCTTCGCGGCGCGGCGCCCGAAGTCAAAGAGAAGTTTCTCAAGAACATGTCCAGCCGCGCGGCGGAAATGCTCAAGGACGACATGGAAGCGCGAGGGCCGGTCAAGGTGTCCGATGTCGAAAAGGCGCAGCAGAACATTCTCAAGGTCTGCCGCAAGCTGGAGGAAGAAGGCCGTATCGTGGTGGGCGGAGGCGGAGGAGAGGAGTTACTGTAGATGGGAACGGTCGCCCATAGGACGAATAGGCCTGCATCGGCTCCCGCTGCGCCCACCAAGGATCTTCGGGGCCGGGCCGTGCTGATCCTGGACGATGAACCGGCTATCTGCGAGTTGCTGGCCGAGATGCTGCGCTCCACCGGACATTCGGTCCTGACCGCCCGTTCGGCGGACGAGGCGTTAGCCCAACTGCGCACCCATCCCGTTGCCATCCTGATCGTCGATGTGCAGCTGGCCGGAACCGATGGGATTACTTTTCTCGAACGGGCCATGGAAGTCGACGGCCGCCTGCTCGGTATCGTCATGACGGGACACGGGAACATCGATCTGGCCGTGCGAGCGATGAAAGCCGGAGCCGCGGATTTCCTGACGAAGCCTTTTCAGCCAGAGCTGGTGCCTCTGACGGTCTCGCGGCTGCTGGAGCTCTATCGGTTACGCCAGGAGAATACGGTGCTCAAGAAAACGCTGGTTCGGTCCGGCAATATCCGGTTGCGCAGCATGCCGATGGCCGATTTCGGCCGGGGCAATAAACCGGTCGGGTCCGATGAGGAGGTAACGGAATTCGAACGAGGAGTAGCCGAGGGGGAACATCGGGTCACTGCGGCGATCGAGGCGAGGAGGCAACA
>JAJFBJ010000216.1 GCA_020697375.1 Nitrospira sp.
CGAGGCCATGGACTGCGCCGATCGCGAAGGGAGCCGGGAACAGGCTGTTCATCGCGGCCATCTTTTGGAGTTTCTTGGCCAATCCCGGGAAATTCGCCCCTTCCAACCCGTTCTCCAAGCCGCCGAGAAAGGCAGTCGCGTTCTGAAACTTCGACACCAGCGGATCTTCGAATTCACCGCCGGTGTGCAAAAACAGCTTTCCCGCGCCGGGAGGCGATAGGACCCCGCCATCCTCGGTCACAAATGATTCGACTTCCGGACGCCCTCGAACATTGGAAATAGAGTAATCACCGCGCGCTCCCGTACCTTCATGAAAGATCGTCGCGGCGTTGGTGAAGCGCGAGTATCTGGCCGAAACACCTTCCCATTCGAGCCTGTAAAGCCACAGCCTGCCATTCAACGTTGCCGGGAAAGAGTTTCCCCAGGTCCCGACCTGTTGATCCATGAACTGCGGCGGCCGCTCCTGCAGGTATTCCTCGGAGTCGAGATCTTCCTCGTCCGTGTAGAGCATCGGCATGGCCTGTGGACGGGCTTCTGGCCGCAGCGCCATACCGGTACCGAAGTGAGCAGCCGCATGCCTCGCTTCCGCTTCCGCGGGCTCGTCGCTGCCGATCACTCCGCTTGAGGCTGTCGTGTTGTACTGGCTATGGCGGTACTGGAGGACATGGGCCAGTTCATGAGCGACCACGCCCGGCGAGGGAACGGCCGACGTAAACGCGACGGCTTCCGGCCAGGCTGCGGCGCGCGCACCATAGGGAGCCAACAAATCGGTTTCGCCACAAAAAGCATTGACAGTCGAAAAGTCTGTTCCGAACGCCTGCTCCATACGAGCCCGGTAGGGAACCGGTTCACCTTGGAGCGGGCGCGGCATCCCTGCGGCCTCTTGCGCCTGCTGGTCCGGCAAAGATGAAGGCGCCTTGGTCTTCCCGGCCGGCGTTGGATAGATTGTAAAACGGCTGAAGTCATGGCTGAAGCGGAACTCGGCCGGCCCCTCGGGGCGGGCCGGCTCTTCCTCGACAGTGGAATCACGCCACCGGCCGTCGAGCGAGGCGGCAAAGGCACATGGGGGGTTCGCCCTTGCATAGGCCAGGTGAGAAGGTGGCGTGCTTTTCTGCTGAGGGGTAGTGGGTCTGGCGTGAACGGCCCGCTCCATGGAATATCCTCGGAGGATGCGCTGTTGTCGACGCGTCCTGCGCTATTTATTCCTACCGCCCTTACGCCGCACCGGACCAGGCGGCGTGGGCTGGTCGCCGAATCGCTTCTTGTCCTCCTCGACGAGTTTTTCCAACGCGGCGATTTCCGCTTGATAGGTCGCAAGCTGTTGGTCCACTTGCCTCACGAAAGTGGCCTTGGCTTCCGTCAGGTTTGCGACCCTCGTCTTCAGTTCCGCCACGGTCGCTTGCCGCGCGCCATTCACTGCGGCCTGCGTCGGCGGTTTTTTCTGCGCCGCTTCCAGGGAGGACTTCGCCTCGCCGATGAGTTTGGCCTGCTCCGCCAGGATCTGATTCAAGGTTGCCATCTCTGTTCTCCTTCACCGATTCACACTAGGGTTTGTTGAATCCGGAAATCGGGGTCGGGATGCCGCCGAAGTTCACCGGGTTGGCTTGCGCGATGTTCCCCATGTACACGGCATCTTTCATCCCGTGAAAATCCACGGAAGGGATCGGCACCGTCGTCTTGATGTGGTTGCCCATGACGATGGCGCTGCGACCCACCAATGACACGGTCGCGGTGCCCTGGGCTGGGACCGTGGTATGCCAACAGAAATTATTATTGAAGAAGAGCCGCTCGAACCGCCGGAATAGATTGTCGGTGACGATGAGCTGAGCCGTTTCAATCAAGGCTGACCGGCCAGGGCCTAAAAATTTATTGTCGAGGATTTGCGCGCTGAAGCCGAACACGATCTGCCCTGCGCCCAACGTGATCACTTGTTCCAACCAACCGCGCATCCAGAGCGCCCGGTGTTCCTGGTTGGCGTCCAACAGCGCCGCGTTGGAATAGGTGACGAGGTTGCCCTGCACCCGCGCCTCCAGCACCAGGTCGGCAAAAATTCCCCAGGACAGCGGGCTGACCGTCGCATTGTCGGGCGAAAGACCGGTGTTCATCACTTCACAGGATTCCACATGCAACTCTCCGAGCTGCAGCGACACCCCGATGCCGATCGAAGGAGACTGCTGATAGCCGCAGGAGAGCAGACGGTTCCCGGTGAACGAGAATTTCGCCGACCCGAGCAAACTGAGCACGCCCCACTGGCGCATGTCTTCAATGCGGTTCTGGCTGCAGATCAAGGACGAGTGGTTGAACAGCGTCATGCCGCCTCCCCCGCTCGCGAGCCGGTTCTCGACCATGGAATTGGCCGTGCCTCCGTTGGTCGCAATGGCCCAGGCCGCGTTCGTCACACGGTTGCCCTGGAAGCGCGTGCCGTTCGAGGCCACCGACAGGATGCCGAAACGGACTTCCTGCCCCTCACTCTCAATGCCGTTGTCGAGCACCTCTGCCCCATTATTTCCGATGAGCACGATCCCGTCTTGCACGCCGACCATCCGGTTGCCCGCAATCCGCCCCCCGATGGAGCCGAGACTTCCTTTGGAACTGAGCCTTGCCACGAGAAGGGCAAGCGCCTGCGTGGATCCGGCCTCCTTCACCAGCGAGCGAAGATGGTTGCGCTCGACCAGGGCATTCCCGCCGCTGACCGCGATGCCCCCATACTCGACGGAACCGTACAGGAGAATGTTGTCAGAAATGATGCAGTCATCGGCCGCCACATCGATCCCGAACGCCTTGACGGTGCCGGTGTCCAATTGCGCGCCGAGACGCACGATTTGATTACCCACAATTCTGGACCCGGCGGCGAGCGAGAGGGGTATGCCGGTCAACAGGCCGTCGTTCAACGCAATACCGAAGACAAAGCCCAGGACCCGATTGTCCTCGATCCGCGCCGGGAAGGAAACCTCCTGCAGCAACAGGCCTACGATTCCGCCGTCGCTCTGTCTGCCGTCCAACGCTTCAAAGCTATTGCCCACAATGCTGAGCCCTGTGGTATCGGCGGCAGTCCAAAGGCCGAAGCGCACATTGTCGACCAGGCAGCTCGAAACGTTCACGTCATGACTCCGGCCGATGAGGATGCCGGCGATCTGGCTCAACACCTGCGCATGCAGCAGGCAACCTTCGATCGCGGCCTGTTTGCAACGGTCGATGACCAACATGGCCTGCAAGCCGGTCCCTTGGATGCCCGTCGTTTCCAATTCGAACCGGATCCGACTGACGGTCACATGTTCCAACAGCAGGCCGTCGGGATGCGCGATACGCAGGACTTCCGCCCCGTCGCTAAGCAGGACCCGCGCCCCCAGCGTTTCGCCATGCAGGGACACATTGGACTTGTCGATGCGGATCGGCGTCCGGATATCGTGGTCACCGACCTTGAGACAGACGCAGCCGCCCGACTCGGGTAAGGAATCGATCGCGGCTTGAATATCCTCGCCGGGACGGACTACCACCGTGCAACAGCCAGGCGTCAGCTCCGTGAGAGGTGGAAACACCGTCCGGCAATCGTGAATGTCGCCGTTCGGTTCGATAATGGCGAGATGACAGAAATGATGATGAATGCCGAGCGGCGGCGCCTGGGTCAGCCGCTCTATGTCGGCGTCCGCCGTCCTGGCCGCGAAGCACCAGTAATCGCCGCTATGCGCCGTCCCTCCCGACAGCAGGCTCATCGTAACCTGGATGCCATGTTCCAGCAGGAAGCCGGGGTTCGCGGCGGACAATTCGATCAGTCCATCCCGACCCGTCCGGTTTACGCACGATCCCCGACTGGTCCCAGCGGATGACCCTAAAATGTTGTGCCGAATCCGGAACACCTTGCGGGAAATCGGCCGCCGGCAGCGCCGGACTGAAACTCATGGTCCGATTGGCATCGTCCACGGTCACCTTGCGCATCTCGCCGGGCAGGCCGCCGAATTCGCGGCTGTCGTTCGTAAGCTCGACCCAGTCTCCGGTCTTGAAGCGCAGGACATCGTCGCGTCCCAGGCTTTCGACTCTGACGCCGGTGCGGCCCGCAAGAATTTCGATGACCGAGGTCGCCACGTGCGCGTTCTCCCGTGACCATTTCACCCGCGTTGTCGTCGTTCCC
>JAJFBJ010000017.1 GCA_020697375.1 Nitrospira sp.
ACGACCAAAGACCATCATTGGCCTGGAGAGGATAGTCTGGCGCAGCAGACCGGCATTCCCGTCATTCGAACAGAACGAGGCGGTTCCATCACTTACCATGGCCCTGGTCAGCTGATCGGATATCCCATTCTTCGTCTGTCCGACTACTGCGCCGGGCCTAAACTGTATGTCCACCGGCTGGAAGATATCCTCATTGCCACCCTGGCCGAGTGGGGAATCAAGGGCCATCGCTTGGACCGTCTGCCGGGCGTGTGGGTCGGGCTGAACAGGCCGGCGAAAATCGCCTCGATAGGCCTGCGCATTTCCCAGGGCATCACCACGCATGGTTTTGCGTTGAACGTATCCATGAATCTGACGCCATTTTCTCATATCGTGTCTTGCGGGATTGCCGACTGCCGCGTCACTTCTATGGCCGAGCTCTTAGGGACTTTCCCCGAACTGAGCGCCGTACAGCAACGGGTCGCTGCCGGCTTTGCCGAACGATTCGATCTCACCTGGGTGGAAACAATGAGTCCGGAGCGATTCCTGTCCGTTGCCGAAGACAACGGTTCTCTCCTGACTCTCCACAGCCATGCGCAAATCGGCCATAAGGAGCGAGGCGATGCATGAACTCGATACCCACACGTTCCGCCTTGCCGTCGCCCAATTCAATGAGGCGGCAGAGGCGATGCACCTGGACGCCAACCTGCGCCAACGACTGACCCTGCCGCAGCGGTCGCTGATCGTGAGCGTACCTGTAATGATGGACAATGGACGCGTGGAAGTGTTCACCGGTTATCGTGTCCAGCATGACTCGGCGCGTGGCCCCTCGAAGGGAGGCATTCGCTATCATCCTGCCGTCAATCTCGGAGAAGTTGCCGCGCTATCCATGTGGATGACCTGGAAATGCGCACTGGCCGACTTACCTTACGGCGGAGCCAAGGGCGGCGTGAAAGTGGATCCCAAACAATTGAGTCGAGGAGAACTCCAACGCCTCACGCGCCGATACGCGGCGGAGATTTTCCCATTGATTGGTCCCGATAAGGACGTTCCTGCTCCGGATGTGGGGACGGACCAGCAGATCATGGCATGGATCATGGACACCTACAGTCAACAAGTCGGTTATGCCGTGCAGGGTGTCGTCACAGGTAAGCCGCTTTCCATCGGCGGCAGTCTTGGCCGCGAAGAGGCGACCGGGCGTGGGGTAGTGTATGTCACCCTGGAGGCGCTGCGTCATATGAAAATAGGCGTGGAAAACGCCACCGTTGCGATTCAAGGCTTCGGCAATGTGGGGTCCCACACGGCTTTGATCATGCAGCAGGCCGGCGTGCGGGTGGTGGCGGTGAGCGACGTAACGGGTGGGATTTACAATCCCAAGGGCCTGGACATCCCGGAGCTCCTTCGGCGTTATCGGGAGCATCGCCAGCCGCTTCGCGACCACAGGCCCGGCGAATCCATCACCAATGAGGAATTACTTCAACTGGACTGTACCGTTCTGATTCCCGCCGCGCTCTCCGAGCAAATCACTGGTATCAATGCACCCGGATTGCGATGCCGAATTCTGGCAGAGGGCGCGAACGGGCCCACGACATTGGAGGCTGATCGGATTCTCAACGACAAGGGCATTTTCACCATTCCCGACATTCTGGCGAATTCGGGCGGTGTCATCGTGTCGTATTTTGAATGGGTGCAGGACGTGCAACGCTTCTTCTGGAAAGCCACGGACATACAAGAACGACTCCAAGATATCATCACCAATGCGTTCCATAGGACATTGCACTTTTCCATCGAGAAACGCACGACGATGCGGATGGCGGCGCTGATGTCCGGTATCGACAAGGTGGCCCAAGCCCATCTTCAACGTGGACTCTATCCTTGATGGAACCTGTTCGCAAGGCTCTGCTTCTGTTCTACCTTGACATGATACAGGCTCCGGACGTTGCTTGAACTCGGACGGCAGATCTCCTTGACTGTTCACGGTGCGGAGGGTTGAGGAGTCGCTCCGGCGAGACAACAGCAGTGGACACTCAGCGCCGTGGACGGTTTTGTCGAGTATACCCTGTCTCATGGACTGGCTGGCAGGCTTGCGGTTCCCCTTCCGGAACGGTAAGGTTGCAGAAGCGACCATTAACTGCCATGACCGCTATCGATCAAGACCATGTCCATGAGCCACGAATCAGTCGCGCAATTGTGGGACACCCATAGCCACGAAGACTGGCCTCGTTTCTCCAGCCCCCACGAAGGGCAACTGATGACATTAGATACGGTCATCGGTGGATGCGCGGTATTTTACCTCGACGGGGAAGATAAACTGGACGGCCAGCGTGTCGCCATCCTCGAAGACTGCGTAGCCGATCTCGATACGTTGCTCGACGATCTTACCGAAGATAGCCTGGCCTATTTTACCCGTCTTCGGCGACTGGCAACGGCACTCGTTCGATCCAGCCGGCCGGACTAGAGGTGAGCGCAGCTGATTATCGGTGGATGGTCCATGGTTCCCTCCGCCGTAACGGCATTGCCTACCCGTGACAAGCTTGATCGACAAATGCGCCATGCGTCCATGCCTTGACTCCTACGTAGACCTCCATCTGCCGATGCAGGCCGCACATGACCGATCTGTACGACCTCAATCACGCAGCAGTCGTTTGAGGGACGCGCTGCATTGAACCGGGATCGCTCCATCGGCGGCTGAAAGCCATATATCCTGGAAAGCCTGGAATGGGACTGGCTGGTCATTCAGCACCTTGAAAGTCAGGCGGCTCGTTAGATAAAATGCGTCGTTGTTTGAATCATCCCACCGATATTCGGCACCCACCCTCGACACCATATGCGTGTGAGGACCTGTTCCAAGGAGGCAGTCATGATGCAGCGGAAGCGGGCGTTCACAGCCTTAATGGCAACGATGGGCTTTTTCTGCCACATGGCCACACTGGGCGCCGAACCGTATGAGCTCAGCAAGAATGACTTGACTGATCCTAAGGGAATTTCCAGCCAAGACGTCTCCTTGTTCGGCGTCAAGCTGGGAGACGACGAAGGGAAGGCGCTCGACGTGCTGGTAAACGAAAAGATTCCAGGCATCAAGGCAGAACAAGAGGCGACGTTTATTTTTCTTCTCGATCAACGGAAGCCCACGGGACCGATGGCAGGCGTTCGGGTACAGGACGGCAAAGTCGATCTCATTTTCATCAACAACCGATTTGCCTACAAGACGAGAGGAATATTCAGGAATGTGCTGAACAGTGAAAGCCCGGATGACGTGCGTAAGATTTTAGGCAAGGAAGATTACGGAGACGAGAACGTCATGGGCGCGGTGCTAGCCTACGACAAGCAGGGCTTTCAGGTGAATTACCTCGGCAAGGACATCAACGTGGAATTTGCGCCGCCCAGATAAACCTCCTTCATCTGTCGAGATCGCGCATGCTGTTCCGCGATCTCCTTGGCCAGCCAGATCTACCCTCTCCATCCTTCATCAGATTAGGACCCGCTTAATTTGTTACGGCCTGGCGACGAAGCAACAGGCTATTGCGCGGGAACGGCACGACCGGACCCCAGCCGAAGGCCGTAATTGATCAGGCTGGTCGCGGTGTTCCAGCGGCGCTTGGAATTGAGGATGACGAGCAGCAGGTCATTACCATTCTGCGAGACTTTGGCTATAAGGCACCGGCCGGCCTTGGAAGTGAAACCGGTCTTGACGCCTTGTACGCCTGGAATCCGTCCCAGAAGACGGTTGGTATTGCGCAGGACGTACACACGATGTCCATTGATCGGCATGATGATTTCTCGTTCTTCACTAACCAATTCCTTGAAGATAGGATGGCGCAAGGCGACTTCACTGAGTTTTGCGAGGTCTTCAGCCGTCGAATAATGTTCGGGAGCATCAAAACCGCACGCATTGCTGAAATGGGTATTGGGCAATTCGAGCGCAGCGGCTTTTGCATTCATGAGATCCACAAAACGCGCTTCGTCTCCGCCGACATGTTCGCTCGCCGCCAAACAAGCGTCATTGGCAGACACAATGAGCATAGCCTTCAGCAAATCTCCCAATCGAAAGATTTGGCCCGTCCGCAAACGCAGGTGGGTCTTGTGCGCACGCGCGGCCTTTGTGCTGACGGTGACCTCATCGTTGAGGTGGCCATACTCCAGGATGACCAGCGCGGACATGATCTTAGTCAAGCTGGCTGGAGATAGCTTCTTTCCGCTTTCAAACTGGTAGAGGGTCGTCCCGCTTTTCAGTTCTTTAAGCAAAATGCTGTGGGCCGGAACATGCCGCCATCGGAGAGTATGATGCGCTTGCCTGGCAGAGGGTACCGGCCAGGGGTCGAAGGGAACCGTAATGACTTCATCGTCCACATCGCTGTCGATCGCAGATGCCTCATTGCTCCATATGGCCGAAAGAAACACCAGGATTCCAGCGGCCAAGATCGACAGGACACCTTGTGGGTATTTCATGCAGGCGTATGTGGCTTTCTCGTGATGCGCCGATTATTTCGGGCCTTCACAGGGTATAGGTTTCTCGCACCTTTGAGCCGCGCAGGCTGCTTTCAATCACCTTGTGAAAGAATCGGAGCAAATCCGCGAGGTCGATCCAGAATCCGCAATTCAAACAACGCGCGTACAGTCGCCGGTTGATGAGCGTGTAGTGGCGCTCCACCATCATAAAGCCTTTGCACTTCAAGCAATGCATGATCCGACCGGCGTCCCTTCGACATGATTTCTTGCACGCGCAACACACCTCAAACCGAAACGCACGTCGTCACACTGTTTAGCGGAGACGATTAAGGATGAGCGCAAGGCAGCCGGCCAATAACCCGCCCCCGAAGATCGTCGTGCCGAAGGAGAGGACTGCGCCCGGACCAGCAACTTGGCTGGCCCCGGAAATCAGGTCGCGCACCCCGCCTTGCACCATCAAGACTGCCAAGGTCATGAGGCAGCCCATGCAAAACCACCACAAAAACGCTCGCACGAACCCCCACGATTCGATGCTTGAAAACAGCGCGACCGCTTTGTCCGACAGCGTTTTGACTCTAGCCGAGCCCTGCCAAGCTGTCAAGCAATCTGCCCTGTCTTACTCGTTCGGTCAAACCTGGTTCGAACATGAGCCGGCCGCTATTCCTGGGCGCGGGTTCCCGGAATCTGATTTTTCCATCCGCGATGCAAAAAGACCGACACCGTACCCGCGCCATTATCAGCCGTCACCAGACCGGGAACTTCTACATTGTCTGCCGAGACCCGATAACTGGCCACTGCGAATGGCCCGGATTTCGTCCGGTAATTCCTCGGCGGATAGTTGAATGTGCCGTCTCCGCGTCCGAAGAGAATCGACATGTCGGTCGACTGGAGATTGACGATGGCCACATCGGCGATATGATCGCCGTCGAAATCACGTGCCATGCCGAAATTCGGACTGGCGTCGGCTCCGAAATCCTTCCCGGCTTGAAAAGTTGCATTGCCATTGCCGAGAAATGTAGTGAAGCTGTCTCCCTCCCCGTTGATCACGAGGAGATCAAGCATTCGATCATTGTTGAAATCAGCAAAGCTTACGCCCAAGGGACGTCTTCCGGTCTTGTAATCTTTCGGCTCTCGAAACGTCCCGTCACCGTTGCCTATCCAGAGTGATACAGCGCTCAACATCGGTCCTCCATACGTCACAATCATGTCCGGCTTGTCATCCTGATTGAGATCCTTGAGGGCCACGGATGTCGGCGTATCTCCATACTCGTACTGCGCGGTGGGCCGGAAGGCTCCGCCGGCGCTTCCGAGAAAGATTTTGATCTTATCGTTGCGTAAAGCTACGGCCAGATCAGGATGGCCATCGCCGTTGACGTCCTCACTTGCAACTGACACAGGCGAACGATGGACCGGATACTGCGCCCCTTCTTCAAATGTCCCATTCGCCCGGCCATATAGGATCGACACCTGATCACTGCCGGAACAGGCCAGGACAAGATCGAGGTATCCGTCATGGTTAAAATCGTTGACCGCCAACGAACGCGGTTCCTGGCAGACTTTGATTTGAACCTGATCACGAAACGTCCCATCCCCATTGCCGAACAGGACTGAAATCGTGTTGCTCGAAATATTCGTGGTAATGAGGTCAGTGATTTGATCGTGATTGAAATCGGCCGTGGTGACGGTGGTTGGATTCTTGCCGACCGGATAACTGGCAAAATAGTAAAAAGGATCCGGGGGGACATACGGATCGGATTTCGAACAGGCGGCCAGCACAAGCCAACCGGCCAACAGCGCGAAACAGAAGCGGACCATCGCTGGCATCCTGATTTTCCATCGGCTGCCGGTCATATCGATCTCGTGGGAAAATGCATGACATGTCGGCTAAGTCCATGCTTCGCCGCTCCCGGTTCCTCAGGCGTTGAGCGGAGTATACAGAGGCCCATCTCGCTTGGCAACGCGACGAACCTCCACCAGGACATGCCGGCCGGATAAGTGGTACGCCGAATGGGCAGATGCGGCATAGGCCATTCACCCCTTTGAAAATCTGTGGCCCCTTAGGCTACAATGCCGCCAAGTGTTGAGGAGGTATCCATGAGCAAGAAAGTCCAGATGCCCTTATCGATGTACGGCGTAGCGGAAGTCTTGAAGTGGTGTATCGATCGTAATAACGGACGCGTGGCCGGCGTCGATACGGAAGGCTTCAAGAAAATGCAATCCCTGCTATCTGAAAAGCCGACTTCCAATGATTATTTGGCGTTAGACCAGTTTTGGAAGAAGCAGGTTGTATTGGATCTCACCGAAGATGAAGTGTCCATCATCGACCGTTGTCTCTATGACATTCCCAACCTGGACAACGAACCGCTCCCGCAAATTCGTCACAAATTTTGGCCAAACGTCGTCGCCTCTCACTAGAGGCCGGCTTTCCGACCAACATGACGAGTGACCCACAGATATTCGCTATTTGTGGGTCACCCCTTGCCGCCCCATTCTGATGTTCCGCAACAGCCTTGACTCTCCGGACTCGTATCGCAATATCTACAGGTCTTACCAGGATGCGTCGGGCGAAGGGGAGTTATGGTTTCTCAATGGATGGTCTAGAGCGATCCTTCTCCCTTGAGGAACTTCCTGAATCGCCCCATGAGCTCGGCGCCGAGAGTGCCGCCCTCTGGTTTTTTGCTGTCGGGGTCGCTGAAGTGTGAGCGGATTTCTTCGAGCCTCTTTTCCGCCTGCTCGTTGCCTTGAAGCCGTTTGGTTTTTTGCAAAGCCGTGTCGAAGGCGTCGAATGTGAGTTCATTATAGCCAAATGATCTGATACGCTTCACCGCTTTCATCATGGCCTGATTACGGAAGGTCGTGAGATGATCTGAATCGACTTCTTTAAGCCCCAGCTTGCGGGCCCTTCGCTCCGCGGCCTTGCGGATGCCGCTGCGCACGAAATCAGGCGAGGTCTGCAAGCGCTTCCAGGCTTCGTCGCTCCAAGTAACCCGCTCCTGCGGCGCTTCCCACAATTGAATCGCCGTCTGTTCGTCAATCCTGATGAGGCCCTTTTCCCGCGCCGACTCTTCGGTATCATGCCGGATCATACCGCTGACGAACTCCATGGCGATCGGCGGTGAGTCTTTGATCTTGTGTTGCAGCAACGCCAGCGCGCCTTCGGTCCACTCCAACGGCGGCAATTCTCGTTCGCGGATATCTCCCAAGGCTTCGACCTTCTCGAAAAGGTCGACGTTGACTTCCATATGCCCGCCCTTGCGGGCGATCTCGTCGGCAATCTGCTTGATCATCCCCCGCATGAATTCCGGCACGGCGACCAGGCGTTCCTTCGCGGCGGCAGTCCAGGGAAGCTCACCCTTGGCCATCTGATCGGCAGCCTCCGCCATGCCGCCTTCGCCGCCCATGGTCCCCATCATTTGGTTTTTGAACTGGTCAAGGATTTCTTCGGTGATTTCCGCGTAACCTAATTCACGCGCCTTCTTTTCGGCCAGGCGGCGAACCATGCCCCGCAAGAATATGGGAGCGCGCTCCATGCGTTTGAGCGCGCCTTCGCTCCATCGAACCTCTTGGGTTGTAGTGTCTGGTGACTCTGCCACGGTACACCCCTGTTACTTATTAAGTAGTTCCTTTAATTCTTTACCGGCCTTAAAGAACGGCACACGCTTGGCCGGTACGGCAACGGACGCCCCGGTCTTCGGGTTACGACCTTCCTTCATCCGTCTGGCGCGGAGCCGGAAACTGCCGAACCCTCTGATCTCCGTTTTGTTGCCGTTTCGGAGCGAATCGCGGATACAATCGAAGATCGTATTGACGACGATTTCAGCCTGGCGCTTCGTCAACGTCGTGACTTGCTCCGAAACCCGTTCGATAATCTGCGCTTTGGTCATAATCCCTCTCCTCATGGGTGGGCTTACGCAAGACTCCTGCTGTATCGAATGCCGATGGCCGTCCACCGCTCAGAACGCCATCAAATACTTCAGATTGATACCGGTCTCCAGCTCCAGTTTGGGAAAGACCGACGACCATCGTGATTCCAGAAAGTCTCGAATCGAGAATCGCTTCCGCGGCTCCAAGACCTTGGGTTCCCCTTCAATGCCGGCCACGTCCGCCGCGATGTGAATCGCATCGTCGAGGTCGCCCAGTTCGTCGATCAACCGGGCTTCTTTGGCCTGACGCCCCGTAAAAATCCGGCCATCCGCCAGAGCTTCCACTTCGGACGGTTCCAAGGAACGACCATCGGCCACGGCCTGGATGAATTGATAATGCACGTCGTCCATAACCGACTGGAGAAGTTTGCGCTCTTCGTCGCTCATTTTCCGCAACGGGGAGCCCACGTCTTTGAACCGCCCGCTCTTGATGACGATGCCTTCGACGCCGATTTTCTTCAGCAGGCCTTCCAAGTTGGCCATTTCCATGATCACGCCGATACTCCCTGTCAGCGTGCCCGGATTGGCAATGATGCGATCGGTTGCGGCGGCGATGTAATAGCCTCCTGATGCCGCCACACTTCCCATGGACGCGATCACCGCCTTGTTGCTCTTGTTCTTTACTCGCTTTACGGCATCATGAATTTCCTGAGACGGAACAACACCCCCGCCCGGGCTGTCGATACGCAACACGATCGCTTTGACTAAAGGGTTTTCGCTGTACTGTTTCAATTCACCGATGGTTGCCTGCGCGTCGATAATCACTCCCTCGATGCGAATCAATGCGACACGGTCCTGTCCCGACAGATCGAGGTCGGGGAGAAGCAGGTTCAACAAAACCAATGCTCCCACCCCGATCACGATCGCCCAGAATATCCGGCGCAGTAGGTTTCGCTTCGGCGTGATGGCGACCTCCGCGTTTGGACCCATAAACACTCCAGGGAGCTAGGCTTCGGAATCGTTTTGATTGCGCTTCCGGCTCTGCTTGGCCGCCCGGCCCAGGCTCTGATCCAGGCCGCTCTGGGAGGCATGAAATTCATCGACCTGGCGCCGCTCCGAATCCATCTGATGATCGCGCAGGCTCAGCGCAATTTTCCGTTCATCGCGATCGACCTTGATGATCTTCGCCGTCACGTCATCCTGCAGCTTGAACTTGTCTTCCATGCGCGCGGTGGGATCCAAGCCCACCTCGCTGATGTGGATCAGCCCTTCCACGTCTCCGTCCAAGTCAAGGAAGATTCCGAAATCAGCGATCTTGCTGACCTTGCCTGTAATGTTGTCTCCTACCCGATAACGGCTCGGAATCTGTTCTTCCCACGGATCACGCGACAATTGCTTGTAGCCAAGCGAGAGACGCTCCTTTTCCTTGTCGATGCGGATCACCACCGCATCGACTTTCTGTCCCTTCTTGAAGAGCTCCGACGGATGCTTGATGTGCTTCGTCCAGGACATATCCGAAATATGGATCAACCCGTCGATGCCTTCCTCTAAGCCGACGAATGCGCCGAAATCAGTCAGGCTCTTCACTTTTCCTTCGATGCGCGTGCCGGCGGGATATTTGGCCTCGATCATGTCCCAGGGGTTGGGGGCGGTTTGCTTCATTCCCAAGGAAATTTTCCGGCTGCCCGGATCGATATTCAGCACGGCCGCTTCGACTTGGTCGCCGACGGACACCACGCGAGAGGGATGTCGGACCTCGTGGGTCCATGACATCTCCGAGACGTGCACCAATCCCTCCACACCCGGCTCAAGTTCGACAAAGGCGCCGTAATCCGTCAAGCTCACCACCCGCCCGCGCACGCGTGTGCCGATCGGATATTTGGCGGCGACCCCGGTCCAGGGATCCGCCGACTTCTGCTTGAGACCGAGCGAAATACGCCCCGTTTCCCGATCGTACTTCAGCACCGTCACTTCCACCTTGTCGCTGACCTGGAACAGCTCGGATGGATGGCCCACGCGACCCCAGGACATGTCGGTGATGTGCAGCAATCCATCGATGCCGCCGAGGTCGATAAAGGCTCCGTAATCCGTGATGTTCTTCACCATACCCTGGATCAACTGGCCTTCCTTCAATGTGGCTAATGTCGTCTGGCGTCGGCGATCGCGTGTTTCCTCCAGCAGCACGCGGCGCGAAACCACCACATTGCCTCGTCGGTGATTGATCTTGATAATTTTGAGGGGAAAGGTCTTGCCGACCAACCCATCCAAATCGCGCACCGGATGCAGGTCGATCTGCGAGCCGGGCAGAAAGGCCTTGACGCCAATATCGACCATCATGCCGCCCTTGATGCGGGAAATGATCTTGCCTTCGATGCTCTTTTCCTCCTTATGAAGCGTCTCCAGTTCCTCCCAGATCTTCATCTTGTCGGCTTTTTCTTTGGAGAGCACCAGATTGCCGTCGGCATCTTCACATTCCTCGAGATACACTTGAAGCCGATCTCCGATCTTCAATTGTTGCAATTCATCGTGTGAGAATTGGTCGGCCGGAATCATGCCTTCGGACTTATAGCCGATATCGACCACCACTTTGTCCTTGCCGATAGCCACGACCACGCCCTCGGTTATGGTCCCTTCCTCAAAATTGCGGAAGGTTTCCTCGTACATAGCCGCCAAGGCGTCGCGATCGAGTTTGGGTTCGCTCTGTGGTGTGACAGTACTCATGAGAAGGTCCTCGTCCTCCGGCTCTCGCCGGTTGCTGAAAATGAGAAAGACCAAATCTTACTCAGCGTTGCAAGACTTGGCCGTAGAACGAGACGCAGGATTGCGGGCTTTTCAGCATTCACTGAGGAGTCCCCCGGCGTCGGAACCTGTCCGAGCTCGGCAATCTTCGTCATCACCGTCCGACTGACATGTTGATAAAACGCCTTTCCTTCCAAGCGCGCAGCGTCGGATGAGAAATCAATCGGCGTCCCATAGGCCACCGTCACCCGTCGAAACCGCGGCCACTTCGCTCCCGGAGGCAGCACATCGAATGTACCCGCGATATGGGCCGGCACGACCTGACAGCCGGTCTGTGACACGATGACTCCGATGCCGGGCTTCCCCGGCTTGAGGGCGCCTGTCATCGTTCGTCCTCCTTCGGGAAAAATCGCCACCGGTTTTCCCTCTTTGATCAGGGAAACGGCCTTGCTGAATGCGTCACGATCCAGCCGTCCGACCCGTAGCGGAATCCATCCAAGCGCTTGCAACAGGCGGTTGAGGAACGGAATCGGAAACAAGTCATGCCGCCCCATGTACCAGACCCTTCGAGGGATTCCACAGCCGAGTAACGGGATATCCAGGTAACTGGCATGGTTCGAGGCAATGAGAAACCCGCCTTGACGGGGAACTCTGCCGACCGTTCTATACCGGAAGCACAACCACCCGACGACACGTGACAGGATCCACAACAGGCCATACAGCGCGGAAGTCACAGTCTCGCCGTGATCACAGCTATCATATGTTCGACGACCGCATCGGCCGGCATGCTTGATGTATCGATTCGCTCGGCATCCGGGGCGGGCATCAACGGCGCGGACGTTCGAGATCGGTCGCGATCATCCCGTCCGGCAAGATCTTGCTTAGTCTGGTCGAACTGCACGGCGTGGCCTGCCGAAACCAGTTCCCGGTGGCGGCGCGTCGCGCGGACATCCGCATCGGCTTCGAGAAAAAATTTGATGTCGGCCTCCGGGAACACTCTCGTCCCGATATCACGCCCCTCCGCCACGACGGAACCGGCGCCGCCGATTTCCCGCTGCACCGGCAACAGCCATTCGCGCACGGCGGGAATCGCCGACACCACGGACGCGAGGGCCGTCACCCCGGGCGTCCGCAATTCGGTAGTGACCTCTCGCCCATCGACGAAGACATGCGCCTGCGCGGGACCGCATTCCAAGCGCAATTTCGTCTCGGGCAAGAATGCCGCAATGGCGGCTCCATCATCAGGATTCACCCCGGTTTTTTGAACCTTCCAGGCGACTGCACGGTACAAAGCGCCCGTGTCCAAGTACAAGTATCCAAGCCGCAAGGCCAATAGTCTCGCCACGGTGCTTTTCCCCGCGCCGGCAGGGCCGTCGATCGCGATGATCAATCCCTGCTTATCCTGACGACACTTCAATGTTTCACCCACACAACCCTCGCACTATAGACGTTTTGCAGGTTCAGTCAACAGTTCCCGTAGCGTACGATCGAAGTGCGGGAATGACGTCGCGATACAGTCCGTCTGCCGAATCACTGTCGGCCGGACGGCCGTCAATGCCCCGATCGCGACGGACATTGCGACACGATGGTCCCCGTGGCTCGTGCAGGTGGCGCCGATAAGCTTCCCATTATTCCCGCTGCCGCCCAGCCCTAGAATCGTCATCCCGTCGGGTCGTTCTTCAATCTTCGCGCCCATGGCCCGTAGCTCGGTTGCCATCGTCGCGATCCGGTCGCTTTCCTTCACCCGTAATTCTTCTGCCCCGGTCAGGACCGTTTCGCCTTCCGCCACGGCTGCCGCCACACAAAGGATCGGAAATTCATCAATCGTTTGAGGGATCTGCTCAGGCCCGATCCGAACCCCCCGGAGCGGCATCGAACGTACATGCACATCAGCCACCGGCTCGCCGGCTTCTTCCCGCAAATTGATCAGGTCTATCTGAGCGCCCATTTGCCGCAAAATATCCAGTAGCCCGGTTCGAGTGGGATTCATGCCGACGTTAAGAATGGTCACATCCGAATCCGGGACGATAGTAGCCCCGACGATGAAGAACGCCGCCGCCGACAGGTCACCGGGCACCAGCAAGGCTTTGCCGCCCCATCGGACCGATGGGCTCCCCTCGATCCGGACCGTTGAGCCGTCGCGTTCAAACGGGATCCCGAAGTACGTAAACATGCGCTCGGTATGGTCGCGAGACAGCCGCGGCTCCGACAGGGTTGTAAGGCCATCGGCGTAGAGGGCGGCAAAGAGCAGCGACGATTTGATCTGAGCGCTCGCGACCGGCGATGAATAGGATACGCCTTTGAGCTTGGTGCCCGAAATCGCCAACGGCGCCAGTTCCCCTCCTTTTCGGCCGGCAATGGCAGCACCCATGCCACGCAACGGCTTCACGATGCGGCCCATAGGACGTCTCCGAATCGAGTCGTCTCCGGTGAGCACCGTGAAAAAATCCTGGCCCGCCAGCAAGCCGGTCATCAAACGAATCCCGGTTCCCGAGTTGCCGCAATCGATCGGAGCGAAGGGTTCCGTGAGCCCCCACAATCCTTTCCCGTGGACATGCAACCGCTCTGCCGTCTCCTCGATTCGCACTCCCAGTGCCTGGAACGCGCGCACGGTATTCAGACAATCCTCGCCACGACAATATCCGCTCACGGTACTGGGTCCTTCCGCGAGGGCAGTGAGAATGATTGCGCGGTGAGTTACGGACTTATCGCCGGGAATGACGACGGTGCCGCGTAGTGAATGGCCCGGTGTAATGGTCAAGGAGGCCATCGAGCCTATGCTTTCCCAGGAGCGCGGGGCGTGATCCGCTCCCGCTCAAATTTGGCTTTGTCCAATTGCTTCTCAATGCCTGCTGCATCGCCGGCCATGATCAGCCGTTTGAGTCCGCCAAGATGCCGCTCGTACCTGTCGAGCAAGGCGACGAGATTGTCCCGATTCCACAAAAAAATATCTCGCCACATTTCCGGCGAACTGGCCGCGATCCGTGTCGTGTCCCTCAAGCCTCCGCCCGAATGACCGGCTAGATCCAGTTCCGGCAGAACATGATCACGTACTTCGGCCAAGGCAGTCATCAACGCAAACGCCGCCGCGTGGGGGAGATGGCTGACGGCACCGAGAATCTGGTCGTGAAGAAAGGGGTCCATCTCCAGCACGATCGACCCGGCGGCCTCCCAGAGACCCCGTATTGCTCGCAGAGCTTCGGGATCCGTTTTGGCCGTGGGGGTCAAGATACAGCGGGCGCCCGCAAACAGTGTCTCCGAGCCTGCCGCGACGCCGGTCTTCTCCTTGCCGGCAATCGGATGCGCGCCCACGAACCGCGCAGCAGGCGGAAGCAGAGCCTCGGACTGCGTGACCAGGTTGCCCTTCACACTGCCGACATCGCTGACAATGGCGCCCGGAGTCAGATAGGACCCCCATTCCTGAAGATGATGCGCATAGGTATCAACCGGCGTGGCCATGAGCACGAAGTCAGAGCCTTGGACGCCTTCGCACGGATCCGACACATAGCGGTCGATGGCGCCCAATTCGACGGCCGTCTTGAGATTCTCTACGCGCCGCCCGATGCCTACCACGGAGTCTGCAAGCTTCTGCCGGCGAAGGATCATTCCGAGCGAGCCGCCGATCAGACCCACCCCGACAATCGCCACTTGCTTGAAATGTGGTGCTGTCATCTGACTGTGTCGCAAACCTGTACGTTGCGCCTGATAGAGGTGCTCAGATTGTCCGCCCAACCGCCTCGGCGATTTTGCGCAAGTCTCCCATGAGTTCCTTGAATTTAGACGGCCTGATAGACTCCTCGCCGTCGCAGAGCGCACATTCTGGATTAGAATGCACTTCGATCAAGAGTCCATCAGCCCCGGCGGCGATCGCAGCTTTGGACATGGGCGCCACCAGGTCCCACTTCCCGGTCGCATGGCTGGGATCGACGATCACGGGCAGGTGAGAGAGATCCTTGAGGGTCGGGATGGCAGCCAGATCCAGCGTATTCCGGTATTGGGTCTCAAAGGTACGGATGCCCCGCTCGCACAACATGACATTACGATTGCCGCGTGACATGACATACTCGGCGGAGAGCAAAAACTCCTTGATCGTCGCCGATAGGCCGCGCTTCAACAACACCGGCTTGTCATACGCTCCGACCTCCTTGAGCAATTCGAAGTTCTGCATGTTGCGGGCGCCGATTTGGATGATGTCGGCCTTCTCCAGAAACAATTCGATGTCGCGGGTATCCAGGATTTCGCTCACCACCGGCAAGCCGGTCTGCTTTCTCGCCTCCAATAAATAGTCCAGTCCTTCGCGCCCCAAGCCTTGAAAAGAATAGGGCGAAGTCCGTGGTTTGTAGGCGCCGCCTCGAAGAATGCTGGCTCCCGACGATTTGACTTCATGCGCGATGCCCACGGTGAGCTCCAACCGTTCGACGGCACAAGGACCAGCCATGATGGTAATTTTCTTGTCGCCTATTTGGACCCCATTCACATCGATGACCGTGTTTTCTTTTTTGAACTCGCGGCTGACGAGCTTCCATGGGGCCAGGATGGGCAAGACGCTCTCGACACCCGGCAAGGCAGTCAACGGCTGATTGTGCAAAATGCGGTCGTCTCCGATCACTCCGATGATGGTGCGCTCCTGACCGGCAGATATATGCGACTTCAATCCCAGCTCACGAAGCCGGTCGATGATATGATCCACTTCCTTTTCCGAGGCCTCAGGCTTCAAGACAATAATCATGATCTCGTCTCGCTTTCCTTATCGCCACGCGCGCGTCATACGTTCGAGCGCGCTCAGGAACAATTGGTTTTCTTCCGGAAGGCCGATGGTCACCCGCAGCATCCGCCCCTCGATGTGGCGCACGATGATGCCCTCCCGCAAGAGGGCGTCGAAGACCTCGCGACCATCTCTTCCGACGTCGAAATAAAGAAAATTCGTTTCACTGGGCAAGGCCTCAATCCCCAGCCGCTGCAAGCCGGCCCGCACCCTATCCATTTCCGCATGATTGAGAGATCGGCTGGCGGCCACATGCGCATCATCATCCAAAGCGGCCAGTGCCGCGCATTGCGCCATACTGTTGGCATTGAAGGGAGGGCGTATTCGATTGAGGTAGTTCGTAATCTCAGGCGTGGTGATGCCATAACCGATCCGGAGCCCGGCCAATCCATAAATCTTCGAGAAGGTCCGTAGCACGATGACATGGCGCCCGGCTTTCACATAGCCGATCGCCTCCGGAAATTCAGGATGCCGGACATACTCGTAATAGGCCTCGTCGAGCACCACCACGACATGCTCGGGCACGAGCGCCATCAAGGCATCGACCTCTGCTTTGGTCGCCATGGTACCGGTGGGATTGTTCGGATTGCACACGAAGAGCAAGCGCGTCTTGTCGGTGATGGCGCCTGCCATCGCAGGCAAATCATGATGCCAGTTCTTCTGCGGCACCTCGATTGCCAGGCCATGTGCCGCCGCCACCTCCATCTTATAAATGACGAAGGTATGCTGCGCCATCACGGCCTCATCTCCCGGCGACAGGAAAGTGCGAGCGAGGAGTCCGATGATTTCGTCCGAACCATTGCCGAGAATGATGTGATCCGGCGTGACCTTCCAGCGCTCGGCCAGCGCCCCGCGCAATCGAAACGCCCCTCCGTCCGGATACCGATTCAAGGCGGGAGCCTTCTCCGCCAGAGCGGCCAGGGCTTTTGGGGATGGTCCGATCGGATTCTCATTGGATGCCAGCTTGATCGCGCGCGGCAACCCAAGTTCTCGTTGCAACTCTTCAATGGGCTTTCCGGGAACATAGGGAATGAGGGAGGCAATATCGGAATGCACCTTCAATGGCATGATGTAACCGGATCCTCTACGAATGGGCGGGATACGACCCAAGAATCTTCATAAACAGGCAGCGGCTCTTCACCTCTTCAGCCGCCTTTTTGAGCCGCTCTTCGTCGATGTGCCCCTCGATGTCCACAAAGAAAATATACTCCCAGGCCTTGCGGCGAGAAGGGCGCGATTCGATCTTCGTCATGTTGAGACCGTGGGATGCGAACGGCCGTAACAGATCGTATAGCCCACCGACTTTATCCTTGATCGACAACATCAACGAGGTCTTGTCGCGACCGGTTCGTTCCGGCGGCTTTTGCGATAGAACGAGAAACCGCGTGAAGTTGTTGATGTTGTCCTCTGTCCGAGCCGTAATCACTTTCAGTCCGTACAATTCTGCCGCCAATTCCGACGCGATGGCGGCGGAGGAAGGATCATCGACGCACAATTCCGCGGCCCGGGCCGTGCTGGCCACTTCCGACACCGGCACATGGGGCAGATTCGTTTCCAGCCAATTTCGGCATTGCGCGATCGCGTGGGGATGGGAATAAATCCGGTTGATATCGCCCGTCACGCCGCTTTTGGACATGAGGTGATGCGCCACTTCCTGCAACACTTCTCCATAGATCAATAGGCTGGAGTCGATGAACATATCGAGCGTGTAATTCACCACGCCTTCGGTGGTGTTCTCGATCGGCACGACTCCAAAGTGAGCCCGTCCTCGCTCCACTTCACTGAACACGTCCTTGATGCTGCTGACGGGGATGTACTGGGCGGACGAGCCGAATTTCTGCATGCAGGCCATATGCGTGAACGTGGCCCGAGGTCCGAGGTAAGCCACCCTCTGCGGCCCTTCAAGCGACAGCGAGGCGGACATGATCTCCCGGTATACCGCCCTGATGGCCTCGGTCGGGAAGGGCCCGGTATTCTGCCGGCTGAGCCGCTCGAAGATGGCCGCCTCGCGCGCCTGGGTATGCAGTTGCGCGTCGGCATCCTTCAACTTTTTCAGTTTGCCGATTTCAATGACCGACTTCGAGCGCTCGTTCAGCAGGCGCAGAATCTGGTCATCGATCCGGTCGATTTCCTGCCGATGCCCCTCTAGATATTCCGACATGACGGGGGATTCCCTCCTCGCGGAGCCTGCCTTTGGAAAGGGGATCCGTGAAACGAGTCCGGACGCGCTTCATGACTTGGTCAAGTGGGTATCCTACAGGAGCCGGCGAACCCATTGCAAGGATAGTCGTGGGGTTTCAAGGAGTTGTGATCGGTGCGGTCTCATCAGAGAGGGACAAGAGATCCTTTCGTGTCTTGAAATGGTCGAAGGCCTGCCTGGTCGCTTGACGCCCCCGTCCTGTCCGCTCCAAAAAACCTGCCTGGATCAGGTAGGGTTCATAAACATCCTCCAGCGTTCCCTTATCCTCCTGCACCGCGGCCGCCAGGGATTCTATTCCCACCGGCCCGCCGTTGAACTTCTGGATCATTGTGAGGAGGATCTTGCGGTCCATCTCATCCAAACCGGCGGCATCGACCGCCAGCCAAAGAAGGGCATCCTGAGCCACCTGTTTTGTGATGCGGCCTTCCGCCTTGATTTCGGCATAGTCTCTGATCCGCTTGATCAGCCGGTTCACGATGCGCGGCGTGCCGCGAGCCCGGCAGGCAATCTCAGCCGCTCCGGCGGCCTCCATGGGGATATTCAGCAGTCCCGCCGAGCGCGTGACGATCGTCGTCAGTTCCTCCGCAGAATAAAACTCCAGCCGGTGAACCAGCCCGAACCGGTCTCGCAAGGGCGAGGTCAAGGCTCCCGCTCTGGTGGTGGCCCCCACGAGGGTAAAGCGCGGCAACTCCAGCTTGATCGTCCTCGTCGAAGCCCCTTGGCCGACGACCAAATCCAGCTGGTAATCTTCCATCGCCGGATAGAGCGCTTCCTCCACCGATGCAGGCAACCGGTGAATTTCGTCGATGAACAAGACATCCCGTTCCTGCAGATTAGTCAGGATCGCGGCCAGATCGCCGGCGTGGCTCAGGACAAGCCCCGATGTCGAGCGAATGGCCGAGCCCATTTCACGCGCGATAATGTGGGCGATGGTTGTCTTGCCTAACCCGGGGGGGCCATAAAAAATCGCATGGTCCAGCGCCTCGCCGCGGCGCTTGGCGGCCTGGATGCAGATCTCCAAGGCATCCTTCATGCGAGACTGTCCGACATACTCCCGCAAACTTTGTGGACGGAGGGCAGCTTCGATCCCTCGTTCGTCGTCGGTCAATTGATTGGTGACGGTGCGGTCGGACATCGGGAACTCCTGCCGAGACAACAATGTGCTGCTACGGATGTTCCGGGGACGGCCTGAATTTTGGCGGAGGTGGCGCGGCACCCTGCCCCGGCGGAGCCGTGCTTCCGCAATCGGGAGGACACTTCACGCCGCCTTGGCTCGGATCAGGCATGCTCGACCCCATCTGTTTGAATTGGCACTGCGAAACCAATCCTCCCTCTATGGATCCGCAACGCGCTGGAACGTTTGACCGACCGATTTCAGCATACCCCTCGGGACAGGGCCCGCAGACCGAGAGCATATTGCCGCCTAAGGGAACGCATTGCACCAAGGTCGGTTCGCCATCCTTGCAGATCTCAGGCGCCTGTGTAACACCGGTCGTCGCATAGCCTTCCGGGCATTGACCGCAGGTTTTGCGAATGCTCCTGGGTTCATCGACTCCGTCAGTTGCTTCGGCAAGACCCGTCCCGGAACAGAAGAAGAGGCCCCACATCGCAAATCCCACGAGGCCGACCATGTGACCGGTAGTCCGTCCTACATGCGAGTCCATCATCTGCGTCACCCCTTGGCAAGGTCCTTGAGGGCCTCGCGAATCACGTCCTTCAACCCTTGCGCCGCTGTCCCGGATTTCTCGATTTTCTTGAGCCTGTCTTTCACATCCTGAGCTCGATACCCGAGATTCACAAGCGCCGACAACGCATCTTCATACAGTGGAGCCACCACGCCGTCCTTTCCAGGCTCGACTTGCCCGCTGGGGGGATGCAGCCGCGCCACCTTGTCCTTCAACTCCAAGGCGATCCGCGCTGCAGACTTCTTCCCGATTCCGGGAACCGATCCCAGTTTCTCCATATCGCCGGCGTGAATGGCTGCGAAGAGGTCGCGGACCGCGAGTGTGGAGAGAATACTGAGTCCTAGTTTGGGCCCAATGCCGGAGATGCCGGTCAGCAGAAGAAAGGCCTCTTTCTCCGCAGCGGTCAGGAACCCGTAAAGCTGAATCGCGTCCTCGCGCACATGGGTGTGAATGCTGAGCGTCACGGCTTCGCGTTGATCCGGTAGCGCATAATACGTGCTGAGAGGAATCAAGACTTCGTAGCCGACGCCGTGGACATCGAGCGTGATGTGCGAAGGCGCCTTGGAGGCGACCAAGCCCGTCAGTAACGCGATCATGTGACCAGCAGTGGGGTGCAGGATGGAGTGTTTGTCGAATGGGCTGCGTGAGACTCGATCTTCAGTGCCGGTGCTCCCGGATTACGCGGTGGCGGCGGCGACTTTCTCCATGACTTCATCGGAGATGTCAAAGTTCGCATAGACCTTCTGCACGTCGTCGTGTTCGTCCAGAATTTCCATGAGTTTCAACATGTGCTCGGCGGCCTTTTCTTCCAAGGCGATCGTATTCTGAGGAACAGAGTGCAACTCCGCCAGCGTGCACTCGATTTTGGCCTCACTGAGCGCCTTTTTCACCGCTTCGAAATCGTGTGGATTGGTCAGTATCTCAAAGGTCTTATCGGTGATTTTGACGTCTTCGGCGCCTGCTTCCAGGGCAAGGGTCAGGAGAGCATCTTCCTCGACCTTCTCCTTCTCGACCACCAAAAGGCCCTTTTTGTGGAATTGCCAGGACACGGCGCCCGCCTCCGCCATGTTACCACCATTCTTCGTCAGCAAATTACGAATCTCTGCTACGGTGCGATTGCGATTATCCGAGGTGATTTCCAACAACACCGCGGTTCCGCCGGGACCGTAGCCTTCCAGCGTAAATTCTTCATACGTGACGCCGGGTAATTCGCCCGTGCCGCGCTGGATGGCCTTTTTCATATTATCGCCCGGCATGTTGGCTTCTTTGGCCTTCGCAATCGCCAGCCGGAGGCGGGGGTTGCCGTCGGGATCTCCTCCTGACCGCGCCGCAATCGTCAATTCGCGAATGATGCGGGTAAAGACTTTCCCCCGTTTGGCATCGACCGCCGACTTATGCCGCTTGATTGTTGCCCAATGACTGTGGCCACCCATGGCGACTCCTCTTTTCCCGAGCCCATCGTGCGTCGCAGGTCCTGCGCGGGCCTTGAATCGAAATCGGCTATAAAAACGTACTGCTATCACAGTCTCGACAGGGCTGTCAACGCAACGGCACCTCAACAAATCTTCATCCGCATCTGTCGATGAGGACCGCCACTGTCGGATTACGGGATTGGAGCCACGAGGGTGCCTTGCCGTAGCATCGCGCCCATCAGACTAGACAGAACGCCCAGAACGCCGTCATTCACTGTAAATGAGCAGCTGCAGACCGATCACCAGCACGAGGCAGGCCCAGATGAGTTCCCAATAGGATCGTTCCTCGACAAGCTGCCGTCCTCGCCAGCCGGACAGAAGTTTGCTCGAGCCGGCGGTGATGGCCATGGTTCCCATGATGGCATGGTGCAGGGCGATTTTATAGGCGGCGGGATGGTCTCCATGAGCATGGCTGAACAACATCATCCCGCCCACGATGGCAAACAGTGGCAGCGGTACGGTCCAAGCCGCATGGGCAAACCATCCGAGCCGGCGCAGAAGTTCTACCGTCCCGACGGCAAATGCAAGCATCCCGTAGGTCTTATGTTGGATGATTTCGTGATCGTGGCCGAAGAAGCTCTGGACGAGAGTCAGCGACCCGATGGGCCAGGAATCGTGATCGCTCCAAATGAGCAAAAACACCCCGCCCACGAGGAACGCGCCGGGAAGCAAAAATCGGCTCCAGGCGAGTGCCCGCCATCCCAGGGCTGGGCGCAGTTCGCTGAGCCCGATCAGAAGAATAAAGACTCCAGCCAAATGATGATTGAACTCAGAATAGGCGATGCCGGCGGCTGAGCCTTCCCAGGCCGGCTCCTTCGAAGCCGCGTGACCATGCCCATGCTCCCCTGAAGGCGCGACCAGGCCATGATCGGCATGCTGTGCCATTGCGTATGGAACCTCTCCGATAAAGGCTGAGAGGCACAGAAGCCCCAAGAGCCGAATCCACGGCCCCTGCGATCTCAGACGAAAAAAATGTCGAGAGAAGAAAAATGGCGGGAATGGAACGGCCCACCCGGAATTCCAGATGGGCCGAAAACTCGTCTCACACATGCATTCGCGGCTACATGAACTTCATGAACTTCTCTTTGGCCTCATCCATGACCTGGGCCGTGATCTCCGCCAACCCGCGCTCTTTGGCAATCCGCTCGATTTCACGGCGAGCCATCGGGCGTATGAAATCGGGGATATTGTCCATCCGCTGTTCCGCATCTTTCGTCCAGGCAATGCCGTTGGGCGAATCGTTCTTGGAGTCGTCCATGACTTGCAGCGTAATATTCTTGTACCCCTGCTTGCGCGCATAGGCTTCGACGCTGCTCTGGACCATGGGCTTTACAAACGAGGGCAGGCGCTCCAACTTTTCTTTTGCATCCGGCGTCCAGGTGAACTCGCTCGTGCCGTTTCCGTTCTGGGATTTACCCCCGGAGGTCAAACCCATGTCCGCCACCATCGCAGAGAAGGGACAGCCACCGGAGGGCTTCTCTCCGGGAGACGAAGCGCCGGCAGGGGCTGCCGAAGCTGTCGCCGGCTGGCCGCTCTGAATCTTCTCATTGAGATACGCAGCCATCTGTCCTGCCCCGGCCTGGGCTTCTTCCTTGAGAGTGCCACGGGTCATCTCAAATGGTTCAGCCGTTTCGGTTCGGCCGCCTAATTTCACGCCGAGGGACGCGACCATTTGCGTTTCCCCCGGATTGGTAACCATGGAAAACTTGGCCTGGCAGGAGGGGCAGCCAAAGAAAACACCGAGTGAGCCTTCACCGGGTTTTTCGACCTTCTCGAAGGTCATGTAGGTTTCGCAGTTCAGGCAAACGAACTTCATATGATTCTCCCTTCCTGGCCGATGTGTTTACAGTTTTTCCGCCAGGACTTTTTTGTAATCCAGTAACGTTTGAATCCGTCCGACGATCTCCTGATATTTCTGGATCGTCGGATAATCAGGATCAAGGAGCGGCTGCCCCTTATCGAAACTCTTGGCCAATTTTCGGTCGAACGGGATGCGGCCGAGCAACGGCAGGTCCAGGACCTCGCACATCGCCTCAGTATTGCCTTCAAAGAGTTCATTCTCCGCCCCACAGGCCGGACAACGATACTCGCTCATGTTTTCCACGATGCCGAGCACCCGAATACCCATATCACGCGCGTAGGTGACGGACTTTTGTACCACGTCTGAAGCGACTTCCGAGGGCGTCGTGACCACGATGGCTCCGGCTAAGTCCGGGATGAATCCAGCAATGACCGGCGGTTTATCGGCGGCAGCGCCAGGAGGCAGATCGGCCAAGAGGTAATCCAACTCTCCCCAAACCACATCGGCCAGGAACTCCCGAATCACGTTCATTTCCATCAAGCCTAGCCACACAGGGCTCAGGTCCATCGGTCCCTTCCAACGCACGGGCGAGGCGTCGTCGAGAAAAAAATCCATCGAGGCCACCTTGATGCCAAGCGGACCGACCGGGGGCTGCGCCCCGTCCGGAGTCATAGTCAATGACCTTCCGTGCAAGCCCATCATCCTCGGGACGCAGGGACCGTTCAAATCAACATCGAGCAGGCCGACTTTCGCTCCCTGTCGAGCGAAAGCGAGCGCCAGGTTGACGGTCGTCATGCTCTTGCCGACTCCCCCCTTGCCGCTCATGACCACCAGCTTTTGCTTGATGCCTGCCATTCGAGCCTGCACCTGTTTCATCTGCGCAGTGATCTGCTGAACGACTTTCGCGTCATCGGAATACTGAAGCTTCGTGAGGATCGATTTGAGATCCTTGCCGGCAGCCATAGTCATGAAAAGCCCTCGAAATTGTTGATGAAGGACGCTACCACAGGGATTTCAATAGAGTCAAACAACACCCCGCCCGCGCACCGACAGATTGCTGAACAACGTTCGGTGCTTCGAAGCATAGATATGACGGATCTTTTCAGCATCAGACTAGATCGAATACTGAATGGTTGGTTTCGTCCCGGACGTGTGGATGAGCACCGCTCGTCGCTTCAACTCCTCAAGGATCTGTCGGGCGGCTCCGTCAAAATCCTGCGGACCGGCAAAGTGGAGGTCGGTGTTCGGCGGTGGTTCTTCACCGGCCTTGCTCATGTGAACCGCAAGAACGGGGGCAGGCTGCACCAATGTCCGAATCATGTCGGCCATACGCTGATAATTGATACCGAATGTTTTACTGGTCGACACGACGATTAGCCCGGCATCGATCAACAACCGCGCCACTTCTCCATAGCGACGCACGCGCTCGGCCCCGAACGAGGGATCAGCGGCGGATAAATCCGCATCCAAACCCTGCAGAAGGTTTTCCCCTTCCAGCAAGTAGGCATGTCGACTATCGGCCACGAGCAGGGCCTCCACCCGCCTCGCGAGAAAGGTCTTGCCAGTCTGGGCTGAGCCCGTAAAAAGCACAATGGCGGCCCGGTGCCCATATTGTGCGGCCCGGTCTTCCGCCTTCACATCTCCCGTCAGCCAGGCATATTCACGCTGCCTGGCTTCCTCTCGCAAGTCTTCCTGCTCGTCGTGCACCAGCTCGGTGATGATTCCGCCCCCGGCAATGTCGTACTCGTCGACCAGGACAAACCGCCCTGTCGATTCGAAAGAGGAAGACAGATCGAACGCGAGCGGAGCCTTGAACCGCAATGTCAATTCAGCCACCTGGTTTTTGGTCACCGACTGACTTTCTTGAAGCTGGGCGAGGTCCGCGGTATCGATGATGCGGTGGATGGCGGACACCTCACAGGTCACCTCCCGCGTGGCGAGCCGCAAGACGTATTTCCGGCCCCTTTCCAGCGGCCGTCTGCCCATCCAGAATAGATTGACCCGAACCGCTGTCGACACGAGCGGAATCGAATCGCGGTGCGATGCGATTTCTCCTCGCTCCACGAAGATCTGCTCGTCGAGTGTGATCCCGACCGATTGTCCGGTCTGTGCCTCGCTCGCCGGCGGATCGACATTGAACCCTTCGATGGACTGCACCACCGCCGTTTTGTTCGAGGGTGAGAACACCAGCTGGTCTCCGACTTTGAGACGTCCGGCCGTGACTCGCCCCGCCAATATCCGTCGGGCGTCGAACTTGTAGACGTCCTGTAACGGAAATCTGAGCGGCTGTTCAGAGCAAGCCTGCTCCTTCTTGAAGAGAGCCAGCGTCTCCAGTACCGTGCGCCCTTTGTACCAGCCCATGTGACTGCTGGGGGTAACGATGTTATCTCCCAGTTTGGCGCTGACCGGAATGATCTGTTGCGGAACCGCCTTGAATTGCCCGAGGAACTCTCGATATTCCTTTTCGATTCCGTCGAACACATCCTGCCGATACCCGACCAGGTCCATTTTGTTGACCACGACCGCGAACTGGCGCACTCCGAGCAGGGACAGCAAGTAGCCGTGCTTCTTCGACTGTTCACGCACACCTTCCAACGCATCGATCAATAACAGAGCGGCTTCAGCCCGAGCGGCGCCGGAAATCATGTTTTTCAAAAACTCTTTGTGCCCCGGCGCGTCAATGATGATGTATTGCCGCCCGTTCCAGATGAAGAACGTCCGCGCCGTATCGATGGTGATGCCCTGCTCCTGCTCCTCCAGAAATGCATCGAACAGGAAGGCATATTCAAACTCCTTGCCCTGCTGCCGGCAAATGGCCTGCACCTTTTCAACTTTGCCTTCCGGCAAGGACCCCGTATCGGCGTAGAGCCTGCCGACGAGGGTGGACTTTCCATGGTCCACATGGCCGACGATGACGATGTTGAGATTTTCTTTCGGTTCGGCCTGTTCGTGCTGTGTCATGTGGTTCGCCTGCTCGATGGAGTTCGCTCGATCTTCACCTGATGAAACCAATCCCTTCACGCCTGCGCGACTGCCTCACATGTAACCCTTTTTGCGAAGCATCTCCATACCTCTACCCGCATCCTGTGCCCGTCCTGCCCGTTCCGCCACATGGGTGTTGCGGAGCTCCTCGATAATCTCGTCCACCGTTTTCGCCGTTGATTTGATGGGCATAGTGCAGGGCGCGCAGCCCAGGCTGCGATACCGCGTCCCCTCTCCCCTGTCGAGGTAGAGATCCATGAAGGGGATGTTTTCGTGCTTGATGTATTCCCAAATGTTGATTTCGGTCCAATCGAGGAGCGGATGAATCCGTATGTGCGTCCCCGGAGGAAAGGTCGTCTTGAACTGGTCCCACAGTTCGGGCGGCTGATCGCGAAAATCCCAATCGCCATGTTTGTCGCGAGGCGAGAAATACCGCTCCTTCGCCCTGGTGCTGTCTTCGTCGGCTCGGACCCCGAGGATAATGCCGGTATAGCCCTTTTCTTCCACCAAGTTCTTCATCCCCGTAGTTTTCAATGCCGTGCAACAGACCTCCCGGCCGAGGGTATGATTCATCCCGGCGGCCAACGCCTCCTTATTCTGCCCCACCACCAGATTCAACCGCCATTCGCGTGCGATCCGGTCACGATATTCGATCATCGCCGGAATCTTGTAGCTCGTATCTACGTGCAGCAATGGAAAGGGCACATGCCCGAAAAAGGCCTTGCGGGCCAGCCACAGAAGCACCGTCGAATCTTTTCCCATAGACCAAAGCATGGCGAGATGATTGAAATGTTTGTAGGCCTCGCGAAGAATATAGACGCTCTGGTCTTCGAGCTGACGCAAATGTCTCATGGTTCACACTCTTCTCGTTACGCTGGAATGCCGACTTTTTGCGAAGCCCCGGTTCCCGATCCTCTCGCTGCCGCCAGCTCGACCAGCTTGGCCTTCGCTTGACCGGACTCAAGCGTGCGTTGAGCGGTCGCCAAGTTGCCGGTGATCGAGGTCCCCTTGCCGGCCGCATAGAGCAGCATGGCCGCATTGAGCAGCACCCAGTCCCGCTGTCCACCCTGGATCTCATTCGCCACCAAGCGCTTAATCAAGTCGGCCTCGCGCTCGCGCTGCTCCGCGGGGAAACCGGCCATTTCCCGAAACGTCGCCATGGTCAAGCCGGCGTCTTTCGGCTGGAACGTGAAAGGCGTGATTCGTTCCTCCTTAAGCTCCAACAACCGCGTCATATTCCCGATCGAAAGTTCCGGGTCACCTTCGACACCGCGAATGACCAGAGCCCGTGGACAACTCAGCATGCGCAACGCTTCAATCGTCTTTTCGAAGTAAGGCGGATGAGACAGACCGATGACTTGCGAGGTGGCGCGTGCGGGGTTGAGCATCCGTGCGACCGGATGAAAGACATTGCGCAGACCCAATTCCTGTCGCATTTCCAGGAACCGGCTGACAGGCGGGTGGTACAGCGCCAGATCCAAGTACGCCAGGCCTTTCTTTTCCAATTCGGCGCCGACCAGCTTGGCTGTCTGATCCACGGGAATCCCCAGGAGTCCCAGGACCGATGAGATGCCGCGTCGATCCGGAGGACCATCCACTCCATGCAGCAAAATGACCGCTCCGGCGGCCGCCGCGACGATCGCCGCGGGAATGATGGCATGGAAGGTCTCCCGCTTTCCCGCGTAAGTCGGGACATCGACCACCGCGAGGTCGGATCGTACCGGCACAGGAGGAACATATTGCCGCGCGGTGGAGGTGAAGGCGGCCAACTCCGTGACCGATTCGGACTTGAATCGCATGGCGGTCAGGAATGCGCCGATCTGGGCTGGCGTGGCGGTCCCTTCGATCATCAGGCGCATGGCCTGCTTGGCTTCTTCCCACGTGAGATCCTTGGATGTCTTTTGACCCCTGGAGACTTTGGCGAGCAGATGTTGCATGAAATGTTGTGACCTTAATCTGATTCAGTGTGACGAAAATTACTTATGCAACCCGCACTCGGTCTTGTCGGAATCCTTCCACCGGCCGGATCGCGGATCGTCGCCCGGCAGCACGGGCGCCGTACAATGCGTACAGCCGATGCTGGGATAGTTGCGATCGTGCAGGGCGTTATAGGGGACCTCGTGGAGGCGGAGATACATCCAGACCTGTTCGCTGCTCCAGCGCGCCAAGGGGTTCACTTTGACCAGGTTGAACTTCTGATCCCACTCGATCAGTCCGGCATTGGCTCGAGTCGGGGCCTGTTCCCTTCTGATCCCCGTGATCCATGCGGCGTATGTCGCAAGGATGCGGCTCAACGGCTCAATTTTTCTGAGCTGACAACATTGGTCGGGATTATTTTCCCAGAGCGCCGCTCCATGCCGTGCGGCTTGCTGCTCCGGCGAAAGGAGAGATTTCATTTCAATGACCTGTGCCGGCTTCAATCCGTACCGCGTGACAATGCGGTTACGCACGTCGACGGTTTCAGGAAACAGGAAATCGGTATCCAGATAAAAAAGTGGCGTCTCTGGGTCTATGCGATGCACCATGTCTACCAGCGCCACATCCTCCGCTCCAAAACTGCAGGCCAGCACGATCCGTTTCGCATAGGTCCGGAGCGCGTACTCCAGCACATCCCACGGCTGCTTGGACTCGAATGAGTCGCTGAGCCTCTTGAGCTCCTCGTTCGTCGGACGGGCAACCGGCATGATGGTATCTTTCAGTTCCACCGCTCTCTTCCTTACCCTTCCACCTTTTCCACAAGGATTTTGAAATGATTCGCTTCGGGCTCCAGCGGTCCTTCACTGAGGATTTTGTGCCCGTCGTTTCGCAAACTCATCGGCACATTGCGGATGGGTTCCCCGGCATCGAGCCAAACTTCGAGCTGCTCGCCGCTGTCCATCATCTCCAGTTTTAATTTCGTCTTTACATAATTCATTGGGCAGGCCACGCCGCGCAAATCATAGACCGGAACCTGAACCGCCGCGACAGGCGCCGGCGGGGCAACGTATGGAGCCCCGGTCGGCGGGGCTTCCTCTTTCACCTGCGTCAATTTCAGATCTTTGCCCATTTGCTCGGTAGCCGTCCGGCATACGGCGAGAAATTGCCTGGCAAACGCCATCTTTTCCGTCGCCGCTTCGACCGTTGCATTCTTTGAACCGAGATCCCCGACTTGCCCGCCGAGGTTTTTATATGTATCGGTCACGATGCCCTTGCTCACCAGGCGCAGATCGAATTCCTGGAAGGTTTCCGCATCGGTCGCCGGATCGATCCCTTCAGTTACCAACAGGGCCTTGGCGGCGGCCAGTACGGCTCGATATGATTTGTTCACCGACAGGGCATATTGATGTTTTTCAACGAGCAGCTTGGACTGATAGAGCTCCTGGTCCGCCTCCAACATTCGATCATCGATCATCTCCAACGCCCCGCCTGCGCATTCACCGGGACCCAAGTCCTCCAGCACGAATTCCGCTTCGCCTTCCCAGTCGTAGTAATAGGTCGAATCCTGGTCGTAGGGCGGCACAATCGTGTAGGGAATGAGCTCTTCCTTGAGAGCGACTTTACCGACGCGCGTGAGGAATGCTTGGAGGGTCTCGCCGGTCTTCCGGTCCCGGCGATAGACATCCACTAGATGGCGTATGGCCGCCGGAACGCTCTTCGCCGGCAGCTTCACCGTCAGCTGTCCGATCTTCGGCTGGCCGTCCACGTGTCCGCCAAGATGCAATTCGTAATGCGGCGCCGTATGTTCGCCGAGACGCTTCCCGACCCCGTGCAATCCAATGGTCGCGATATGGTGCTGTGCGCAGGAGTTATGGCAGCCGCTGATCTTGACGCTGACGTCCCTCAGATCTTCGGGGACTTGGCCGGCTGGAAATACCTCCGCCAATGCCCGCGCCATTCCTTTCGAAGAGGTGATTCCCAATCCGCAGGTATCGGTGCCGGGGCAGGCGATGATGTCCTCGACGAGTTCGGCGCCGGGATCGCCCAGGCTATGCGCCACGAGTTCCCCGTAGAACTCTTCCAATCGTCCCTCGGGGATCCAACGGATGACCATGTTCTGATTGATCGTGGTTCGAATGTTTCCATTGGAATAGCGCTCGGCAAGGTCAGCCACCGCCCACATTTGGTCGCCCGTCAGATCACCCATCGGCAGTTTAATCGCCGCTACGGCAAATCCCGCCTGCCGTTGAGGGACGACATTCGTTCGCTTCCAGGCTTGAAACCCAGACGTATCTCCATTGAGGGCGGCTGTGCCATTGCCATGACCGTTACCATTCGAGAGGGCGGGAGCTTTCACCGGCATGATCAACGGCGGTTCATCGGCATGGGTCAGCAGCTTGATCGGCTCATGCGTCGGCACTGCATAGCCCATGGCGGCATAGGCCGCTTCCCAGCGCCGCTTGAATTCATCGAATCCCAGTTTTTCGATGACGAACTTCATACGGGCTTTGTTGCGATTCTTGCGGTTCCCGAGTGTATCGAAAACCTTGATCACGGCTTCGATCGTGGGAAGCAATTCGTCCATCGGCGTAAATTCTCTAAGCACCTGAGCGATGCGAGGGGTCGATCCCAATCCACCACCCGCGACCATTCGGAAGCCGATCACGCCGTCGGCCCGCTTCGCTGCGAGTAAGCCGATGTCGTGGATGGGCGTGAGGGCGCAATCCTGCCGACAACCCGACAGCGCAATCTTGAATTTTCTGGGAAGGCTCTGATTGAGCGGGTTCCGCAGCAGATGCAAGGCCACCGTCTTCGCATAGGGCGTGACATCGAAGATTTCTCCTTGGCAAACACCCGCCAGATGGCAAGCCGTCACGTTTCGCACGGTGTTGGCGCAGGCCTCCCGCGTGGTCAGTCCCACGGAGGCCAGCAGGCGCATCATTTCCGGAACATGTTTGAGTTCGACAAAGTGCAGTTGAATATCCTGGCGCGTCGTGACATGGCCCACGCCGGTGGCGAACTGGTCGGCGAGGTCGGCCACTTGCCGCAATTGATTCGCCGTCAGCCCTCCGAACGGGATCTTAATGCGCACCATCTGGACCCCGGATTGCCGCTGGCCGTAAATTCCATATTGCAGCCGGAAGGGCTTGAAGATGTCGTTCGAGAGATCACCCGCAAGGATACGCTGGGCTTCCGCTTCGAAGGTCTCGATTTCTTCGGCTATATGGGCCGGGATGGGCTCTGTTTTAATCGCTGGACGAAGATCCACAATGTTTGGAGTCATGATCACGACCTCGCCGGTTCGGAGACAATTATTCTATGGATAATTCGAACACCGTCAAATGTGATACATCAAGGTATGCTGTGCCTCTAGAGCACGCTGGCGCCTGGCCAGTTCTTCAATGGTCACTTCCGATAGGACGCTCAGTTCCGCTTGTTTCACGCGATCCCAAATATGCGCCAATAGAGCGTCCTGCTTCCCACCGCGAGAACGGGCGCTTTTCGAACCGGCCGCTCCATTGGCCATCAAGAGCGGGCCTTCCAACGCATCCAGAATGTCCGCGACAGAGACGTCGGACGGTTTACGGCTCAGCACATAGCCGCCTTGGGCCCCACGCTGGCTTGTTACGACTCCCGCCTTTTTCATCGCATGCAGAACCTGCTCGAGAAATCTGGCTGGAATCGACCGCCGCTTGGCAATAGACTTTGCACAGACCGGTTGCTCGGCGTGGTGCATTGCAAGATCAACGGCGGCAATGATTCCATACGTGGCCCTAAGGCTAACCTTCATTGTCGAGTATTCCGATGGGAATTCCTATCCCTCTATACCTGGCGCGCCTCTTTCCTGTCAAGAGAGTCTTGTCCAGCTCGTTATGTGGGACAACGATTGAACCCTTACCCCTGATGGACTATTGGTGATTGACATCATTTTGGGGCTGGGTGATAATCCCGCCCTCTTCTTCTGCGGTACCTTCATGTCGCTTCGCTCATCCACATTTAATATTCTGTTGCTCAGCACAGACAGCGAAATCCAGGCCCACTACAAGGACCTTTTCGGCGAGCAGGCGATCACCATCGGCCGAGAAGGCTTGCCATTGTCGAAAGATTTCGCCAAACGTGGCTACGATGCCGTCATCGTGGAATCGAAGAACCACTCTGCGACGGAATTAAGCAAATTGTTCGCCGGAATCGATCCCGCACGCACGCTCATGCTCGCAGGATCCCGGACCGTCTTGAAACGGACGGCCAAACTGCTGGTGGGTACCAAAGCCCCCAAGGCTGTCCCCCCACTCCCTAATGGAACGGGGCAATCGATATGTTTGGAATCCTATCTGGAACACAAGGTGGGGGATTTCGTCAAAGGCATGCGGAACGGCTCAGGACGAAATCTGCACCCGATGTTGATTGCCGCCGTTGAACGTCCCTTGATTCTTTTGACTCTCCGTGAGACCAAGGGCAATCAGATACAGGCTGCTGAACTACTGGGGCTGAATCGAAACACGCTTAGGAAAAAAATTCTCGATCTGCACATTCCGGTCAAACGAGCACGGGCGAACTAAGCCTCCGCCTCCCAAGCCGCTTGGTACCTCATTCGGGGTCGCACAGCCGCATACCCACGTGCCATACGATCACTCAACACTAATGGAGGGAAGCAATGACCAAGGAAGAACTGGTTGCCAAAATGTCGTTTAGCGCCGGCATCACCAAAGTCGCCGCCACGACAGCGCTTGAAGCATTCACCGGAGCAGTCACCACTTCGCTGAAAAAGGGACAACGTGTGACGCTGGTGAATTTCGGCACATTTACGGTTTCTAGACGAAAGGCGCGAATGGGTCGCAATCCC
Organism: Nitrospira sp.; assembly: GCA_020697375.1. The sequence goes on from JAJFBJ010000017.1 coordinate 32,696, forward strand.
CGGACCGGAGAATCGTTGAAAATTCCGGCCGCTCGCATTCCCAAATTCTCGGCCGGCAAGGAACTCAAGGCAGCGGTTAAGTAATCTCTTCGCCGTGACTCGATGGCGCATCGATGATCTCTCGTCTAATGATTATATTGGCGAGAACGCCAAACCCACCGTTTCGCCGGCTCGTTTCCTTGACACTCTTGGTGGGGCTGTATTAGCATCGCCAGCGATAGGCGCGTAGCTCAGGGGGAGAGCGCTACCTTGACACGGTAGAGGTCGACGGTTCAAGACCGTCCGCGCCTACCATTGCTGGAAAACGTTCGAGTCGACTGTCGGAGATCTTGTGGTCGGCACGATATTGTATTTTTGTGGGACAGACTGGAGTGACCTCACAGTTCATTCACATTACCCTTCCTGACGGAACTCGAAAACAAGTACCAGCAGGATGCACCGCAGGCGAGGCACTCACTATGCCAGGGGCTCGCCTTGATGCCAAGATACTTGCCGCCAAGATCAACGGCGAGCCTATGGATCTGTCACGCCTGCTGGACCATGACGCCTCCATCGAACCCCTGACTTTCGAATCTGCTGAAGGGCGGGAAGTCTATCGTCATAGCAGCACTCACATCATGGCGCAGGCCGTTAAAGAGGTGTTTCCAACTGCTCAACTGACAATCGGTCCGGCATTGGAAGACGGGTTTTATTACGATTTCGCCTTTGACCGCCCGTTTACTCCTGAAGATCTGGAAAAAATTGAAGCGCGGGCCAAGGACATTGCCAAACGAGGCCTTGTCGTCACAAGGACCGAGCTTTCCAAACAGGATGCCATCAAGTTTTTTCAAGACCGCGGAGAAGCTTACAAGGTTGAATTGATCCAGGGCTTCGATGACCAGGCGCCCATTTCGCTTTACAGCCAAGGGGAATTCGTCGATCTCTGCAGGGGGCCGCATCTTCCCACGACAAGTCATGTGGGGGCATTTAAACTGCTTTCTACCGGTGGCGCGTACTGGCGGGGCGACGAACGGAACCCGATGTTGCAGCGGATTTACGGCACGTCGTTTCCCACGCAGAAAGAGTTGGATGCCCATCTTGCCAAATTAGAAGAAATCAAACGTCGCGACCACCGCAAACTCGGGAAAGAACTGGACCTGATTTCGACTCAGGACGAGATTGGCCCCGGCCTGGTGCTCTGGCATCCCAAGGGAGCTTTGATCCGGTTGCTCATCGAAAACTTCTGGCGCGAACAACATATCAAGGACGGCTACGAGTTGGTGTACTCGCCGCATGTCGCCCGTCTGGATCTCTGGAAAACCAGCGGCCACGTCGACTACTACCGCGAAAACATGTTCGCCACGATGCAGTTGGAGGGCAGCGACTATCAACTCAAGCCCATGAACTGTCCCTTTCATATCATGATTTACAAGTCCCATCTGCGCAGTTATCGGGATTTGCCGATCCGGTATGGAGAGTTGGGCACCGTGTATCGCTATGAACGAACCGGCGTCTTGCATGGGCTGTTGCGCGTTCGTGGATTTACGCAAGACGATGCTCATCTGTTTTGCCGCCCCGATCAGATCGAAGCCGAAGTGAGCCGGGTGCTGGATTTCACTTTTTTCATCCTCGGAACGTTCGGTTTTACAGAATTCGAGGTCTACCTTTCGACCCGTCCAGAGAAATCCGTCGGTTCCGTCGAAAACTGGACCGTCGCCACCAGCGCCTTGGAAGCAGCGCTCAAAGGACGCGGCGTGGCGTATCGTGTTGATTCGGGTGAGGGAGTCTTTTATGGGCCCAAGATCGACATCAAGATCAAGGATGTCCTCGGCCGTTCCTGGCAATGTTCGACCATACAGGTCGACTTCAATAATCCTGAGCGCTTCAAGCTGACCTATACCGGCGAGGACGGCAAACATCACCAGCCGATTATGATTCACCGCGCGCTCATGGGCTCGATCGAACGGTTTTTCGGCATTCTCATCGAACATTATGCCGGCGCTTTTCCGACCTGGCTGGCTCCCGTACAGGCCCTGGTACTCACCATCACGGACAAGCAGCAAGAGTTTGCCGCGAAGGTGGTCTCGGAGCTCAAGAGCCATGGCTTCAGAGTCGAGGCCGACATCAGAAACGAGAAGATCGGTTTTAAGATCCGCGAAGCCGAAAAAAGCAAAATTCCCTATATGCTGGTGGTCGGAGACAAGGAAGTGCAGAGCGGCATGGTTTCGGTCCGAGGCCGAAGCGGGGCGAATCATGGCACTTTGCCCATCAACGGCCTGCTGGACATTCTTCGCGCAGACACGAATCAGACGCCACTGAACGGTAACCCACTCACAAACGAGGTGCCCCATCGTCCCTAAATTACGCGTAAACCGGGAAATCAGGATACGTGAAGTTCGAGTCATCGGTCCTGAAGGCGAGCAACTAGGCATACTGCCGACCGCAGAAGCCTTAACGAAGGCACAGGAAGGAGGCTACGACCTTGTTGAGGTCGCCCCGACTTCCCAGCCGCCGGTTTGCCGCATCATGGACTATGGGAAGTATAAGTATGAACTCAGCAAGAAGGATCACCAGAGCCGGCGTCACCAGAAATCGACGCAGGTCAAAGAGATCAAGCTTCGTCCACGCACCGACAAGCATGACCTTGGGATCAAGGTCCGGCAAATCAAGGAATTCCTGGCTGACGGCAATAAGACCAAAGTGACGATGACCTATCGCGGTCGGGAAATGGCCAATCAGGAAATGGGCCGATCGATGATGGCGAGTGTGATCCAGCAATGCACCGAGGCCGGCACCGTAGAATTTTCGCCGAGGATGGAAGGGCGGAGCCTGATCATGATTTTGGCTCCCAAATAGTGCGCGGCGCGCACGTATGAAAGGAATCGGACGATGAAAACGAAAATGAAAACGCATAGCGGCGCCAAAAAGCGGTTCCGCCGAACAGGCACGGGGAAGCTGGTTCGACGAAAGGCCGGACGGCGGCATTTGCTGACCGGCAAGGCCAGAGACCGCAAGCGGCGCCTGAAGGGGACGATTGTCGTTTCGCAGACGTCGACTCTTGCGCTGAATCGAATACTTCCACAATCATGATTACTGTGCGGTGAACCGGAGCTGAAAGGAGTAGTGAGTCATGCCTCGTACAAAAGGTGGTCCAAAGACACGACAACGGCGAAAAAAGCGCCTGAAGCTGGCAAAAGGCCAGTATGGCGCCAAGAGCCGGCTGTTTCGAACAGCAACTGAATCCGTCGACAAGGGTCAGGCCTATGCCTATGTCGGACGGAAGCACCGGAAACGCGACTTCCGCCAACTCTGGATCGCCCGGATCAGCGCCGCAACCAGGCTGCACGGCATGGTCTACAGCCGATTCATGAACGCCCTGCGAAAGGCGAATATTTTGTTGGATCGGAAAGTTCTGTCGGATATGGCAATCCGGGATATGGCGGGATTCGAGAAGCTGGTCGGTCTTGCCAAGCAACAGCTCGGGACCGCCGTCTGAGGTTCATATCTGCGCAGACCCCATTCCGCCTGTATTTTCGTGGCGGGGGATCCTAATTGAACGGATTTCCCGTCACGCCTCATCCAGCAACCGGTCGATCTCCAACTCCATGGCGACAGCCGGCACTCCGATTTGCCACTGTTCCAACACCTCGGGATGCAGCTCTCCCAGTAACCCGATCATCCGCCCACCGGCAATGATTTGTCCGACCCGGCCATCGAGAAATGACGGGTGAACGAGCGGCTCGAGCGTGAAATGGCGATCCAGGTAATACAGCAGCAGATCCAGGCAGGAATGAATTTCTGAGAAATGGGCCCCTGCATGGGCAATCACAGCCCCCAGCACAGTCACCGTCCGGGATGCGACATCGGCGCTTTCGTCCGGAATGGCCACTTCACCGACCTCGAACATACGGTGAGGATAGAAGGCCCGGCTTGAATTCGCTTCGACCTGCAGTAATGATGGCGTGATCCACTGACGGAGGCAGGAGTAGCTGAGGGACATCACATTATCTACCTCCACGACCTTTGCCCATTCCGTACTATTCAAGCGCATCCTCGTGCAAAAATCCTGGTGAGAACCCATGATGTTCGAAATGATCTCCTGGAACTCCATGCCCACCATGAGGTGGCGGACCCGGTCGGCCATCTGCTCTAATCGGGACAGACTGCCCACTGTAAACTGAGAGGGCATGACCGGAGCGAAGCGCGCGTACCCCTGACTGATCGCCACATCCTCCACCACATCCACCGTATGCAGCAAATCGTTGCGGTAGGGCGGGAGCCGTACCGTCAGCTTTTGGGAAGTCGATTTGACTTCATATCCGTAGGAAACGAGCGCAGTAGCGACCTCCTTCTCGCCCATGGTCTCTCCCAAGGCGGATTCAATGGCTTTCAGTGAAATGCTCCGAGGTTTTCCAAAATCGATCGGTGTGCTCCAGCGCTTTCCAAAGGTAGTTTTTACCGGCGACTGAATTTCTACCGGCGAAATCACGGCTCCTCGATCGGCGAGGTTGGCGGCAAAAATGTTCAGCGCCAGCGCGACCATCCAAAGATCGGTTCCCGTGACTTCGACGAACAATTCATGGTCTCCGACCTGAACTTCTCCGATTTCGCGGCTGTTGATGATGGGCGGGAAGGACAGCACTTGGCCGCTGCCATCGCGCAGCACGGGAAGCCGGTCATGGCCGCTCACAATACCGCCGTACTCAACGCCTTTGGGATGGACCATGAGGATTTCCCGCAGCGTCATCACCGTCTCCATCCCCAGCGGAGTAAACCGCACCTCGTCAGGCTTGACCAGATCATAGGTCACAGGAAAGACAATGCGCGCCAGGCGATACAATCCAATGGATACGGACCGCCGCTTGCGTCCGAAGATATCGGCCAGCTTTTCCTGTGTTTGGATCAGCTGCCCCAGCCCGGCAGCCGTGACTCGGTACCCCACCGCCGCGCAAGCGGCCACATAGGGACGGATCTTGTCCAACCCGGGCGCGACGACCAGCTTTCCAACCGGGCGCTCTTGCGTTTTGAGGAAGGGATAGGGAGTTGACGTTCCGCGTTGTTTAATGCGGATCTGCCGCGCGATCCCCTCGCAGCACCAGAGGTCCGGACGGTTGCTGTCCTGCAACTCGATGCGCAACTCGCCGGTCTCGGGATTGTGGCCCTTCAACTCTCCCTTCACCAGCATCAGCGATTGTTCCAGCTGATCGAGCGGGATTCGAGCCGGATTGCCGTCCGATCCGGCGATCAACGTTTCGAGATCATCTCGCTGTAGAGTAATAGTGGGCATTGTATGGTCATCCTAAAAACTGCCTCGCATGGTGCGAATGAAGTCCAAATCCGCCGAAAACAAATCGCGAATGTCGTGAATGCCCAGCGCCACCATCGCCATGCGATCAAGCCCCAGCCCCCAGGCAATGACCGGCACTGATACCCCGAGCGGAGTCGTCACTTCCGGACGAAACAATCCGGCGCCGCCCAATTCCATCCACCCCAGCTTAGGGTGCCGCACGTGCATTTCGACGGAGGGTTCGGTGAAGGGGAAATAGGCCGGAAGAAATTTGACCTCTTTCGCCTGCGCCACTTCCCGCGCAAACAGGTTCAGCAGGCCGAGCAACGTTCGGAAATTGATATCCGCCCCCAACACGATCCCTTCCACCTGGAAAAAGTCGGTGGCATGGGTGGCATCGACTTGGTCGTAACGGAAGCAACGGGCGATTGAAAAATATTTCCCTGGCACGGAGGCGCCGCTTGCCAGGGTACGCGCCGACACGGCCGTCCCCTGACTCCGCAAGACCAGCCGTTTCGCGCGCTCCCCATCGAAGGCGTAGCCCCAGCCGGTCGATCCGGTCCCGGCGCCCTTTTCATGCACCTCGGTCACCTGCGTCAAAAAAGGCTCGGCGATGGCGCGGGCGTGCGTCGGTTCCTTCACGAAATACACGTCGTGAATGTCGCGAGCCGGATGAAATTGCGGCATGAACAGCGCATCCATATTCCAGAACTCGGTTTCGACGAGCGTGCCCCGCATTTCCTGAAACCCCATGCTGACCAGCTTGAGCTTTACAAGATCAAGAAATTCTCGATAAGGATGCCGTTTCCCGGCGGCAATCCGCGGCGCCCGCAAACTGATCGTATATTTCCGGAACCGTTTGGTCCGCCAGGCGCCTTCCTTGAGAAGTTCTGGCGTTAATTGAGAGACTTCGTCCGCCATGCCTTCTGCCGACAGTCGATCAGCCACGTCCCGCCCCGCATGAGTCAGGAGAAACGATCGCGTGACCCGCTCATCGATTCGGAACGGTTCCCTGGCATTGCCACGCTTCACCGCATGCTGTTGGAGAACGTTCCGATGAGGCTCCTCCACCGTTGCCAGTTCGAGCTGCCCACCCCGCAGTTTTTGTAGCAAGGCTCGCATCGATTCGGCCGTCGGACTGTTGCGACCGGTGCTTTCGATACACCCGCCCTGGACGATCAGGATCGCGCCCTCTTTCTTGAGGGTCCCCACCGCCTTGCTCACATCCGAAGGGTCGAGGCCTTCCTTGCCCTGAATATCTTGAATCGTAAGACGCTTCCCGGTCTGGCCGGCTTCCCTGGCAGCCGACAGGACCCGTTCAATGGGGGCATGCTTCTCGAAGTACGACTCGCCGATCGAAGTCAACGATGCGATATGCGTGACCGTTTCGGCATGGACAGTGATCAGGGACTTGGCCAGCAACCACTCGACCGCCATGCTCAGTTGCGACGGCTCCAAATGGGTGGATTCAGCAAGTTGATCGAGCGTGGCAGGGCAGTCCGGCTGCCTGGTCAGCGCAAGCAGCACTTTGCTTTCGAGGGGATGAAGGTTATCCATGAACAACGGCGTGGTCTGATGCCCTTTTATCGCTGAGCGGCTGGCATTCTCATGGTGCGTGCGGCGGGGTGACGCCCGGCTCTCAACGCTGTAATGGCGGCGGCATAATCATGAGTGGAGAACACGGCTGATCCCGCCACAAGGACATCCGCGCCGGCCGCCAGGATGTCCGCCGCATTGTCCGGCTTCACTCCCCCGTCCACTTCGAGGAGGGCTTGGCTGTTCGTGCGGTCGATCATCGCCCGAACCTCGGCAATCTTTTGTAACGACGATGGAATAAATTGCTGACCGCCGAATCCGGGACTGACCGACATGATGAGAAGGAGATCTGCGTCGCGGACGATTTCCGACAGCATGATGGCCGGCGTCGCTGGATTCAACGTCACTCCCGCTTTGACGCCCCGCTCCTTAATCGATTGGACCGTCCGATGCAAATGCGGGCAAGTCTCCACATGCACCGTCAGGTAATCCGCGCCTGCTTCGGCAAATTCACCGATGAACGCATCGGGATGGGTGATCATGAGATGGACATCGAGCGGCAAGGTAGTGACTTTTCGCAGCGCCTCGACAATCGGAGGGCCGACCGTCAAATTCGGCACAAAATGCCCGTCCATCACATCAATGTGCAGCCAGTCTGCGCCGGCCTGTTCCACACAGGACACTTCTTCCGCCAGGCGGGCGAAATCCGCCGATAATATGGAAGGCGAGATACGAACTGTGCGGCCCGTCATCATTGGTTCCTCCGCACACGGGCGGCAAAAAACGAATCCATGCTGTACACATTGGCCATGGTAGACAGATCCCCTCGAGGGGTCACGAACGGCAAGCCGCTTTGAGGCAGCCAGGGTGCGATCGACTCGCGCTGAAACGCTTGATGCGACTGGCAAAACTCATCGATGACCGATTCGGTTTCTTCCGGCTCGATCGAGCAGGTACTATAGACCAACAGTCCGCCGGGCCGCAATAGACGACTCGTCGCCGCGAGTAGTTCCATCTGTACCTGCCGGTGCTTCGCGATCGAGTCCGGCGTTTTGTACCACTTTCCTTCCGGATGTCGCCGCAGCACACCGAGTCCGCTGCATGGAGCATCGAGAAGAATACGATCGAACGGTTCCTTCAGATCGGCCTGGCGCGAGAGACGCCTGCCGCCGCGCGCGCTCAAGAGAGGTTCTTGATCGACCAGCGCGCGCACATCGCCGATAACCGGTGTCACCATTGTCACCCCAAGGCGGCGGCAATTATCCATCACTCGTTCCAAACGTGACGCGGCCCGGTCCACCGCAACAATCTCACCTCGATTCGCCATGAGTGTCGCCAAGTGTGTTGCCTTTCCACCCGGTGCGGCACAAGCGTCCAGTACGCGCTGGCCCGGCTGTACATCCAGCAGCAAAGGGATCAACTGCGCCGCTTCATCTTCCACATAAAATCGCCCGTCGGCATAGCCGGGAAGAAGCGCCACCGAGCCTGAACGCGCCAGGTGAATGCCCACCGGACTGATCGCCGTCGGGCCGGCCTCCAATTGAGTTGCCGCCAGTTCAGCCAGGTACGCACCGCGGGATGTCCGCAGCGTATTGACGCGGAGAGTGAGGGGAGGCGATTCCAGTGAAGCACGGCACAAGGCCTCCGCCCTCGACGTTCCCCAGAGACGACACCAGCGTTCGACGAGCCACTTCGGGCAGGAATAACGGACGGCGAAGGCCTCGACGGGATCTTTGGTGGCATCAGGCCAATCCGGTTCCTGCGATCGGAGCAGGCTCCTGAGTACCGCATTGACGAACCTGCTCCAGTCGCGGCCTAGTCGCTTGCTGTGCTGCTTCATCATCCGCACCGACTCATTGACGGCGGCGGATTCCGGCACCCTGTCCATATGCAGAAGCTGATAAGCCCCGAGACGGAGAATGATTTGGACGAGCGTAGGAAGTCGCGCGACCGGACGATCCGATATCGCTCCCAGTCGCCAATCAAGCGTCGCTCGATAGCGCAAGCAGCCGCGTGTCAATTCAACCATGAAGGCCCGCTCGCGCGTATCCAGCGATGTTCTCTCAGTGACCTGGTCGAATAGATCCTCTTCCAGCAGGCCCGCTTTATCGATGGCAAGCAGAGCCTTCACGGCGGCGCGCCGTCCTGGAGAGGCAGCTTCACCGGATGTTTCTGGTTGCTGGTCAGACGCCATGTGAGAAAAGAATCGTCATGGCGAGAAGATCTGAGTTGCGCGTGTGGGGCTTGCCTTAACCCTGGGGCGTAGACTTGCCTTGCAAATTGGTTCCTTCGGTGAGGCGATGGCCGGCAAGATACTGCGCCACTGTCATGCGACGGCTATTCGAAGGTTGGATTTCAATGAGCTGGATCGTCCCGCCGCCGGTCGCCACGTCGATTCTGTCCTTGGTGACCTTCGCCACTGTCCCGGGAGCCGCTTTCTGGGATTCCTCTTCGACAGCCACGCGCCATATCACCCACCGTTCACCATTCACCTGGGTATAGGCTCCCGGCCAAGGGGAGAGGCCGCGCACACGATGCCCAATTTCCATAGCCGTCAGGGTCCAATCGATCAGCCCGTCTTCTTTCGTGAGCAGCGGCGCCATGGTCGCCTGCGCGTGATCCTGCGGTTGAGGAGTCAGCGTTCCCGCTTTAAGCCGGCGTAGCGTCTCGATCAGCAATCGTCCGCCCACGTCGGCCAGTCGAACGGCGAGTGCGTCGGCAGTATCGTCGGGATGAATGGCCACCTTCTCCTGCAACAGCATGTCGCCCGTATCCATGCCTTCATCCATCAACATGGTCGTGATACCGGTTTCCCGCTCCCCCCTGATGACGGCCCACTGAATCGGTCCCGCGCCGCGATACTTCGGCAACAGCGAACCATGCACATTGATACAGCCGCGAGGCGGAAGCGTGAGGATTGCCGGTGGCAGGATCCGGCCGAATGCCGTCACCGTAATGACATCCGGCTTCCACTGCCGCAGCGCTTCCAGAAAGGCAGGGTCTTTCATCTTGAGGGGTTGGAGCAGAGGAATTCCTTCTCGTTGACAGAGGAGTTTTACGGGAGAGGGAATGACTTCCTGCCCGCGGCCCTTGGGCCGGTCAGGCTGCGTCACCACGCCGACCACCTGATCGTCCGACTTGAGCAGCGCCTCCAATGACGGCACCGCAAAGTCCGGTGTCCCCATGAATATGATTCGCATGCTCTCGCTTTATCATTCTCATTCCGTGAATGCAATTGTCGCGGGGCGTTCCTTGACTCTCGTTTCACGTGCCTGCTAGTATCCGACCGCGGGGTGGAGCAGCCTGGTAGCTCGTTGGGCTCATAACCCAAAGGTCAGAGGTTCAAATCCTCTCCCCGCAACCAACCTTCTCCTCCTCGCTCTTCTACTTACAGCAATGTCGTTCCCGACCTCGGCTCTTACATGAGAATCCGACTGCGCTAAACTGTGGTACCTCCTGCCAGGACGATAAAAATTTCCATACCAGCGCTCAAACTTGCTGGATGATGAGGATGATGATGGGCGTATCGCATCACCATAGAGATGGTTTTCCATCGTCCAAGTATCTGAACTGTAGCGATCGTTGAATATCGACCCCGGCCCATACAAGACCTGTGGCGAAGGTATGGAGCGAATCCTCAAATCAGCGGTGGCCTCCTATTTCCCGCTGCTGCACAAAAACATCTTTGCACCACAGCCGAAACATTGCGATTCATACATTGAAAGAGCGGACGTGCAGCTCATAGTCGATCCCAGTCCGCTTAAGCGCACCTGTCACCGTGAGTTCATGTCCTGACGCCAGACCAGCCATCGAAGTCACGAGTGTGTGGTACGCGCCCGCTTCACTCGGTTCCAGCGGCTTGCGTTCACGCTCACGGTGGTTCCATTGGATCTTCTCGTAAGCTTGTAGAGGCCTTAGAGGCACAGGAGGCCTCTGTCCGCGACTCACCAGCAGGAAGGAGCCGCCTTCCTGTGTTATCGTGCCTCTCAACGTCACCTCCACTCCGCGCATATCGTACGTCCCGTTGACGAGATTCCGGAATTGTTCTTCCCAGCGATCCAATGCGGGCAAGCGATCGTCCTCCAGGAAAACTTCGGCGGTCGAATCGTCCGTATTTGGAACGGGGCTTACCAGCACTACACCGTCCAGTCGACCCAGCGCTTCGTATGCTCCTCCCCAGCATGCGCCGATGCCATACGGGCAAGTTCCGGTGATACCCACCTTGACGGCCGTTCCTTTAGGGGTTGCCGCAATTTCAGCCTCTCGCGCATAGATCTGGTTATAGGCTCCAGGCCGGGCCATCCTTTCACTTAGAGCGGCGAATTCGGTTTCGCTTAGTAAACTCGCCGCTTCATCCTCCGGCGCCGCTGCTGACCGCGATGGTGGCGCGATTCCCTTGATTTGTATGATTTTGGCCACAGAGGGCACGCCGGCTTTATTCACCAAAAACAGCATGTAGTGGCCGGGCGGGCACTCGTTGGATGAGGCAGGAGCGGTAACGGCAAGCTTCCCCGCCCTCACCTGGAAAGGCAAAAAGCTGATGCGCAAGTTTTCATCGAACGAGTGAGTCACGGACGGCAACCGAATCCAGCTTATTTTTCCGATCTGGCTCGTTTGCGGCGTCCCGACCTCGAACCCGGCCCCGTAGTCCACCGAAGTAGGGGCCGAGGTGATGCCGGGGCGCGCTCCTTTGAACAGGTAAGGAGGCGAAAACACCTGCGCGTTGGGATGGGTGTCTTCCGGCAGGTTCGGATTCTTATCGTCCGGTCGATACTCACCGCCGCCGGCACTGAGAACCCTCGCATCCGGCAGCAACATTGCCGCGGAGTGATAGCAACGGTCAACGGATTCCGCGCTCAGCTCTGCCCAGCTCTCTTTAGCCGGATCCGGATCCCAGAGCTCGGCCACATGAACAGGCTCGCCGGCGCTCAGGTCATTAAAGCCTCTCAGACCTCCACCTCCACCTGTTCCCCCTACCACGAGCACAGTGCCGTCCGGCAGGACTGTGGCATTATGTTGGCGGCGCGCAAACTTCATGGGCTTCTTCGTTTTGCGCCACTTGGCTGGGTTTGCTTTGAGATCGATAACTTCAGCCTGGGCGGTAGGGGCGTGATCGTCCACATTGTTGCCGCCTCCAATGTAAATAAATTTATCGAGGTCATACATGACCGATGGGCAGTAGTCCCGTGCGCCCAGTGATCGGAAGTCGACTTCAGTCCAATTCCCCGGCGCAGTCGTCTTCAACAGCAAGGTTCGGCCATTCGTACCCGACATGAAGACACGCCCGTCTGAGGCGACATGCATGCGCGGGTACAACGGCAAAGCCTTGAAATCCAGAGGCGTCCCGTCGGCCTTACTGATCGTCTTCCAGTTCCCCTTCGACCAGATTTGAAGGAGAGGTTCCACGATCGTCTGTTCGCCTGGTTTCCTTGTGGGGTCTATATAGCTGCCTGAGAGAACCAACACGTCTCCATTAGGTAGGGTTGTCGCCGTCGGATACCATCGTCGTATCGAGTCCCCATTGGGCGCGGTCATGGGCGCAGTCGCTGTCCATGTGTTGGTCGTCCAGTCATACAGGGCCGCCTGGCTGAGTCCGTCACTATCAGCGTTATGACCTCCCATCACAAGCAGACGGCCATCATCCAGGAACGCGTGTCCGGAGCAAAATAAGTTGACCTTGGCTCCATTCGCCAACTTAGGCTGAGGCGTATCGATCACTGTCTCAGTTTCAGGATTCCACAGGAACGGCGTACACTCATGAACATCCAGCGAACCCTGCCCCGGGATAAGACGCCTGCCCCACATCAGGATAAGGCCGTTCGGCAAGACGTGCGCATGCGCCGCAATATTGGGAAGAGTAAAAACCGGTCCCCATTGACCCTTGATGGCAGGATCCTCAAGGGCGAAACGGAATGGGCCCGCTTGCGCCACATTCTCGACAGCGGTCGTTATGGATGCCGCGCCGCCTGCATGAACGAATGTCGTGTCATGATCATCGTACGGAATGCGCAGGTAATACTGCACCGTATCGCCTATGTTGAAGCTGTCTCTCGGGATCTCTCCCGAATAGTACTTGTTGTTACCAACGGTCTTGAGGAACGTCATCGGCACGGATGCCCACGTCGCGCTGGTCGATCTCTTAAAAAAAATAGCGCTCCCAGTCTGTAACTGATTTCCCGGGTTCCCACCAGCCCCCTGGAACTGATTGCCGCTGATGATAGTTACGGCCGTGCCGGGGACAATCGCGCCTATTGGGTCGCGCATGCCGCCCCGCCCTCTTGGCTCGGGGTTGGCCGGGATGTGCCACGCGTTGCCGAGATTTGCCATCGTTGATGTCTCCTTTCCATCGTCAGAAAACGTCCGCTGTCCCGAGATGCCGGCTCCATCAAAGTGTGATCACCACCGTGCCACCGGAATGCGGAAATTTGACCAGCACGAAGCTCCCTGCAGAATCAAAGCGCCATGCCGCGGCAGCGGCGTCGAACGCCGCCACTGATGCAGCCTCCGGCAAGGCCGTTCCATCCCTTCGCACAATAACGGGACGTGAGGTCAGAATACGCAGTAGACACTCTCGCGCGACCGGCGAAAGGATTCTGACCGTGATGGACCCGGCAGACGCCAGAGATTCGATCCTTGTTCCATCGAAAATTTCGAACTGGGTGTCGCCATCGGGATAGATATGAATATCGAGCCCGCCATCCCATGTCTTGATCTGCGGGTTGTTGATGTAGTTCGGGTCGCATAGGCTTTGGATATCATCCCCCAGCAGAAACGGCACGATCGCGCCGCTCCGCACATACAGAGGAATCTTCGAAGCCGGATCCTCCGGTTGGTCGGGATTTTGCCATACGATATCTTGTTTGCCCGCATGCCGCTGGTGAGTCCAGAAATCGATCCATTTTCCCTCAGGCAGGTACAGCCTCCTGCTATTCGCTCGTGGCTGGATCACGGGAGCAACAAGGAGATCGGCTCCAAAATAATAGGTATGTTGAATTGAAAACGTTCGGGGATCGTCCTGATGTTGCAGCACCATAGGCCTCAGGATAGGCATTCCGGTGTCCTGCGAAACCCGCGCGTAGGTGTACAGGTAAGGGAATAGACGGGTGTGAAGTCTGGCATAAAAGCGATAGTTAGCGAGCGCTCGATTATTGTTGGTGGACTCACCGGCCTGGGCGTAGCCCCATGGATACTGCTGCAGATTCGACTTATCTACCTGCCGATGTATTTGCATGATCGGCGAAAAGCACCCAAACTGAGTCCAACGAATGAACAGGTCCGCCTTGGAAACGGGCGAGAAGTTCGCGTTCTGATAGCCGCCTATATCATGAGCCCATGCAGAAAATCCGCTCATCGCCGCCGATAACCCGGCGACGATCACACTACGAAGTCCATTCTCGTCCCCGAAGTTAGGCTGGTTGTCGCCGGCCCAGTAAGCCGGAAATGCCTGGGTGCCCGTAAACCCGCTCCGCGCGAAAAGAAAGCCGGTCTCGCCCAGCACGTCGTACACACTCCGGTGATACTCGACGCAATAGCCATTGATGAATTGCCGCCCCGTCAAACCGTTGGCATATACTGCCGTCGGCGGAATATAGACCTCCTGCCCATTGCCGAATTCGCCGTCATCCGTCTTGAAACCGCCGATCGCAGACTCCTTTCCGGTAGCGCTGTCGACTTCCGTAGCTTCGAGAAGCTTTCTTAATTGCTCCTGGAACCAGGCCCGTGCTTCCGGCTTCGAGAAGTCGACCGGACTGCCATGGCCCTTCCACCAATCGATCTCCAACGGGGGACCGCCGGCTGACGCACGGACAAACAGATTACCATCGGCAGCTTCCCGGTAATTGTTCGCCTCGTCAAGATTTTGGCCCGGTATATCCTCATCAACCGAGCGCGTATTGATAAAAGGCGTCATCCAACAGACCGCTTTTAATCCGTTTTCCTGTAGGAAGCGCATCATCTCCAAGGGATCAGTAAAGCCGGTGAAACTCTGTCCTTCAAACTCACCGCCGGCCGCGAATTGCGCCCGGTTGAATTGGAAGTCGTTGTAGGCAGTTTCCCAGGGGGAATCGAAGACAAAGATGGAACTCGGAATTCCTCGCTGTCGGAACCGGGATACAGCGTAGCGGACCTCGCCGCCGCTTCGCCATTCGTCTGACGAAATCCAGTGTCCAAAGACCCAAGGAGGCGGCAGCGGCGGCCGGCCGGTCATCTCGGTGTAGCGCATCAACACCTCCGGCAGCCTGGGCCCATAGACGATGTTCAGTCGCAGATTGTTCGCCTCCGTCGAGACGCGGTACCGCCCGTTCATCGCAGTGCGCATGTCAAACGTGCTTCTCGCCGTGGAGTCGAGATGAAAGCCATAGCCACGACTGCTGACGAACCAAGGGGCAACCTTGTATGATTGGTCGCCCTTGTCACCCGGCGCGTCAAAAACACGAATGTCGACTACTTTGCCGGCTTGGTCGAGCTGATTAAACTTCTCGCCGAACCCGTAAAAGTGCTCGTCTTCGTCGGACTCGGCAGAGATCACAAGACGACTCGGCGGCTCCCCTCCCCAATCCACTACCTCGTATCTCATAATCCCGGTGACCGGAAATGTCAGGCGCGTCCGGACCTGCTCGGCGCCCAGCTCCTGTGTAACTTCCACCCCGTTTGGCAACGGAGCCGAGGTCAGGACACGACCAATGTTGAACAGGCGGTTTTCAATCTCAACGGCGGGAGGTCCTAATGCCACGACATTGGCTTGGGCAACCCCACCAAGATCCGGTCCGGCAATTTCGATGTGCCCTGAATTGCGATAAATCCGACCCTGAAGCGGTCCTGCGTTGAACGAGACGGTGGGACCCTGAGCATCTGGAGAGAATCGAATTGAATAGGTGAAGGGACTCGCCTGAGCCGCAGCCTCCTCGGTGGTCGCAAACGAGCGAGCATCGTCTCCGTGGAGGAAAGTCGTTTGCCGATCGCTGTACTCTATCTTGAAGTAGTACTGAATAAGTGCCCCCGCGGGGAAGCGATTTGCCGGAACCCTTGCGAAGAAGAACTTGTCGTTTCCGGCTGTCGCTTGGAACTGCACTGACAGTGGCGTCCAGGCGCTATCACCTGCTCTGCGAACCATCACCGCACTGCCGGATTGTGTCTGATTTCCTGAACGACCTCCGCCCCGGAACTGATTGCCGTTGGACAAGATCACATCGACGCCTGCATCGATGTCCTCAAAAGGCGCCCGCATACTGACCTGCCCGCGTGGCTGGGAATTCCTCGGCAAGTGCCATGCATTTCCAATGTTCACGTTCACACCTCGGCGTTGAATGCTGCGACATGGACGATCGTCAAATACACCTGTAGCTGCTACTGAAATCTGCGACAGGCACCGAAAAATGCCAGTCTTTTGAATCCGGGTCACGCCGATCGGCCAACGCTCAGAACGCGCAGCCGGAGTTTGACCTTCGCCATCATTGACCCGTTAGGAAGTTCTCCATTTTTTCTTTTCTGTGCGGGAGGAATCTAGCCTTCAACGTATCGGAGATTGAAAACGTTTCCCATCCTGCCCATCTTCAGGGTCTTTCAGTTGCGAGTGAATGAAGCTTGCAGGCCACTCTTGACCGCCGCCTAAGGTAGCTTCTGGTCCTGAACTCAGTCTGTGGCATTCGGCACAAGTTTGCGTTTGTGCTCGCCTGGTGAGGTCTTCAGGCGTTAAAGCCGAGCCAGAGCCAATTGTATTCTGGATGGCTGTCTTGAACTGGGGAGAGCCTGCGAAAGCCTTGCTATACTCCATAGGTCCCGGCACTGTATTTTTCAATGCAGTCGCCTCATTATCTCCAACGTCAAACTCTCATCGGGCATATCCATCTTTAGGTCATTAATCTCTTCGACTTCTGGCGAAATGCAATTCGGACCGCCTAGGCCCAGGCTGAACTGATCTTCGGCATTCGTGCTGTCCCGCCATTGTTGAAACAGTTCTTTTTGGTCAACGTACGGCTGCTACTGTCTTGCAGCAACCTCTCCATGAGTTCATCGAATGTGAAATGCTTTAGAATGTCCACCTCGGTTACGAACAGGGACTTTCGTTCATCAATCTCGATCTGAATCGGTTTATGCTTCCCGGAGTATTTTCGGACTTCTTCATTCGTCCTTGTCCCGATACCTCGGCGCTCGGGATTCGGGTGCCGAGCTCGTTCGGGCTGATCTGGACCGGCGAATGCCACAATGCGACAGAACGTTATTCATGACTTCCTCCATTGTGCTGGCGTTGGCCGCCATGGTGAGCATTCCGTATACATAAGTACACATATTCATGGACGCAAGAATGTTGCCACATAGTAGCCAAGAAGGTGGGTAACATCGCAGCCTTGTAGAAGCGATGCGCCCTTAACATCCAGATTCTGTAAATTTAACGGGATATCGCTGCGAAGCGCGTATCGGCAAAGTGGACTGCATACGTCACATGAGGTTGGACTATCCCTGTCTCACGTTAGGACCATACGACCCTAATGATTATCTCAATGGATACAAGCAGTATCTTTCTTGATACGCTAAACATAGACCTTTCGGCCGAGCCAAAATAATCACCGCCCTTAATATGGCGGCCTGCCAGATCTGCGAGTACGCAATAAACATGTCTCCCGGCGGCAGTCGCTATAGGCATCCTCTGCTTCATTGAATCTCAACAGCTCTGATGGACAATGTTGATGCCCAACAGCAGTATCTAGACTTGGGATGCAGATTTGCGGGGAGTCTCTACAACAAAGTACCTTATGGGGAAAAGTGGAGTGAGGAATCACGGAGGAGCACATGCATACTTCCACAAAGAGCAAACCAACTGGTGCCTCAAGGTATAGGAATGCCAAGGAAGCAATTCAAGACCGAAAAGTACTGCAAGGATTCACGACCAATGAGGGCGTGTCGATCAGCACAGCGACCTTGTTCGGAGAGGCGCCGCTTGGGCCAATCACACCGCCCTGCTGATGAGTACGAATGCGAGAGCTTCATTGATGCGACGTTTGCCTCGGCGAAGGGCGGCGACGACGGAATTGGGAAAATCCGCCGTGGCAAAGGCGTGAGAATCATCGCGATTGTCGACCGCCATGGAATGGCACTCTCCGTGAGCACGCATGCGGCCGACCATCGTGAGGCTACGTTGGTGCAACTGAGCTTCGATGTCTACATGCTGGAGGCCAAGCGGAACATCTCATTAGCGATAGCGCGTATGACAAGTGATGGGCTCGAAAGGACCTCAAGCAGGACGGCGTGAAGATAATCGCGCCGCATCGGTCTACGCGGAAACTCGAGACCCAAGACGACCGTTCCTCCGCCGCTATCAACGCTGGTAGGTCGTCGAGTTCTTCTTTGCTTGGCTGCAATTTAAGCGGCGCTTCCTCGTCCGTTGGGAGGATTACGCGGCCAGCCTCCTGGGCTTTGTCCAACTCGCCTCCATCACGATGCTGCCAAACGATTTGAGATAGGTTCGAGTTCATCTCGCATGAGGCTCCATCGCCAGCTCACGTTTCACCGTACTACACATGCCACCGAGGATGGTTGTGCTATCGCACAACCAGGCCAGTGTAAACACCGCTTGGAATCATCTCTCAAGGCTTTGTTATCTGATTAAAGTCGGCCTGCGAACGGTGGGTATTCCCAGTTCCAAAAATCCATCCCACCCCATAATCTTGGTTTGACCTGAGCGAGCAAAGTTCTCTCTTCCGCGCTAAACTCTGAGCCCCGCCCGACCGTTACGGAGGAACTTCTCATGGGAATGATATCCGCACAGAAACAGCAGGCCCACCGCGACAAGGCCAAGGCTAAACTCTCAGTTATAAAAGCTACGCTCCGGCCGAAATCCAAAGCACAGACCGAAGCCGATCGACAAGCCGAACGCCTCCGACGCCTATTAACTGATTACCCGCGATTTTCAGCTCTTTTCGACCTCTGGATGGAGAATAGAAAGGAACAGATCAAGCATCTAAACAAGGGGTGAAGGAAGGTCAGCAAAAAACATTCGT
>JAJFBJ010000092.1 GCA_020697375.1 Nitrospira sp.
AAGATACCTGGGAAGGTGCCTTAGAGGGAATGTTCGTTTTCCGGATACTGGTTACTTCGAATAAAAAACTCAATGCTGCAGGCCTCTGGAACTGCGGCCCTTTTCGAACTCCGTACTTATGCCATCCTGAGGAGGTTGCCTACTCTATATGGACGGCAATCGTCAGAACTATAGTCCTTGGCCCGAGTGGGGCATCCATCCGCATGTAGCCGGCGGCGTTCAGTTCAACGGGGCGCCGGCCGTTCTGAGCTAGGAACGCGCGGCGGCTGGTCTTTCGACGTAGCTATACCCTTTCGACTGCATGCACCCACTCAGATTGATGCCGCCGGCCACGGTGTCCTTTCGGTGTTCCTGACCCGACAGCACCTTTGTCTTGCATGTTTCCCAGTCCTGCTGGGTTTGTAGGTCGGTATTCTCTGGATATACCCATAGGCCTTCGGCACAGGCCGAAAGCACCAGCAACATGGCGGATAGACCGGCTGGCGTTCTGTTCCATTTCATCAATATACCTCAGAACCTCAGACCCACCGTGGCCAGTACCGTGCGGGGCTCGCCGAAAAAGAAGACCGTTGAGCCGTTGTATGTAGTACAACGCGCCGTCGGCTCGAATGTAGCCGGGGATTTCGACCGGATCTCCGAAAATCGATGAACTGCGATTGCTGTATGCGAACAGCCCGCCGCCGAATCCAAATCCTTTGAGGGTTCCTTCCTGGAAATAGTAGGTAGACCACAGGGTGAATTTATTGTACGGCACATTGGCGAGGCGCTTGGCGACCAGGGCCACATCGTTATCTTTGGTGACCTCTGCATCGGTATAGGCATAGCCGGTAATGACGTTCCAGCCCGGCATCACTTGCGCGGTCACATCCAGTTCCACACCTTGACTCCGTTGCTCGCCCGTTTGCACCGAGAACCCTTGGATGGCCAGGGCCGGATCGGGATTGGGCGTGATCAGGTTCTCGCGAGTCAGGTGAAACCAGGCGAGGGTGGCCGAGACGCGGTTGTCCAAGAAAAACGTTTTCATGCCGATTTCATATTGAGTGGACCGCTCCGGCTTGAACAGATCACCGTTTGGATTGAAAGTGGAGGCAGACTGCGGCTGGAAGCCCTTGGTCCATGACGTATAGAGCGACAGGGGTTCGATCGGCTGATAGACCAGGCCCAGCCGGGGACTGACCGCGTGGTTGTCCGAGGTTTGTTTCGGCCCGACTGCGGATTGTTGGAATTGGTGAACGTAATCGAACCGCATGCCTCCCAAAAATTTAAGATTGGGCAGAATGGTCACCTGGTCCTGCACATACAGGGCGGCGGTTTTGTTATCGGACCTGAAGCTGGACCTGTCGCCGTCGAACGGCAGCGGGGGCAGCGAATAATTCGGAGCAAACAGGTCCAACGGCGGCGCGCCGGCCACAGTAAAGATGGATTGATCGGTTTTCTCCTGCCGTAGTTCAACACCTGTCAGGAACGTATGGTCCATCTCAAGAAATCGGATATGGCCCACCACGTTCGTGATCATCGAATTGGCATGCCGACGGGCCACACCCGGTTGCAGGACCTGCAACCGCTGGAGCGTGCGTTGGTCGGGTTCGAGAAAGCTGGGGAATGCGTACAAATTGTTGGCGTCGTCTTCAGCGATCGTATGTCTGAACGCGTTCCGGATAGACCAGCGGTCGTTGAATTGATGGGTCAAATCATACCCGACGCGGTATGTCGTGCGGTTGAACGAACTGAAGTCGCCCAATGTGACGGATCGGTTGCGCGGAATCGGCCCGTTGATGTTCGGAAAAATGGTGCCTTGCGCAGGAAGACCGTAGGGGTCGTTGCTCCAGCGCCGCAAATAATCGGCCTCCACGGTCAGAGTGGTGCGCGAACTCATGAGCCAGGTGATACTCGGCGCGATGGCCGCCAGATCGCGATTGGCATAGTCGATGTAGCTGCCGGCTTTCTGGCCCGCCACATTCAGGCGATAGAGGACCGTCTTGGCTGCGTTGAGCGGTCCCGACGCGTCAAGTTCGGAGCGATAGAAGTGAAAGTTTCCCAAGGTGACATTGGCCATGTAAGCGGCATTGGGCAACGCTTTGTTTGTGACGATGTTGATGACCCCGCCGGGGTCCCCCTGTCCATACAACACCGCCGCAGGCCCTTTCAGCACTTCGAGCCGTCGGACGTTGTAGGTATCTGACGCCGTGAACTGGGCGAAGGGGTCAAGCAACCCGTTGCGGAAATAACTGCGATCGGTGGCCACGAACCCCCGCAGGATAAGATTGTCGTACAGTGATGCCGCGGAGTCGGTGGCATTGATGCCCGAAATATTTTCGAGCGAGTTCTGCAATCGAAACGTACGTTGTTCCTCGATCACTTTGCGCGTGATGACCTGAATCGACTGAGGTACGTCCCGAATGGGGGTGTCGGTCCTCGTTGCGGTCATGGACTCGTCCGCCACGTAGGTTTGTGTATCGTCCCGCTCGCGGACCTCCTTCACGACAATCTCCGGAACCTTTACCGGTTTGTGGTTGGCGGATATGCGGCCATTCGTATCCGAGGCAGGCGCTTGCGACCCTTGGTCCGGCGCAACAGTCGCGGGAATCGGTACGGTGGTGTCGGTTTCCAGCGCGACCGTGCCGGCGCTCGTTACTCGATGGGTGAGCCCCGTACCGCTCAGGAGGCGTCGCAATGCGTCTTCCGCGTTGTACTCGCCGGAGACGCCGTTCGTGCTCAAGTCTCGAGTCATCGTCGCATCGAACAAGAGTTCCAAGTTCGTGTTGTTTGAAAATTCGAGCAAGGCGGACGAAAGCGGCTGCGGTGAAATATCAAAGGTCCGGACCGCCGTTGAGGCAGACTCTTGGGCTTGGATGGACGGCGCGATGCCTGCGTGAGCCAGCAGCGCGGCGCACAGGAGCAGAGTGAAGAGGCGATGTCCGAGCATGAAACGTCCTTTCCGTTGTCGTTCGATCGTGAGGGTTGGTCTGATACCGGCACACTCACTACGACGGACGGAGCGGGAGAGAGGTCTAGTAGAATCAAAAATTTTTGTGAAAGAGAGAATGGAGGCGTGGAGCTAACGCTTCCGGCTATGATCTCGATGGAGCAGTATCAACCAGTCGGTGAGTCTCACGGCTCGTATGGGAAGGCTTTCTTCAATGGCGGGGAGGACATGATCGGGTCGTCCCGTATCGAACGAGCCGGTGACGGGCAATGTGCGTAATGAAGGATCGCGGAGGACAATCCATCCCGAGCGGTAACGGGCCAGTTCATCGAGCACCTCCGGGAGAGGCTGATTCTCAAAGATCAATCGATGTCGTTGCCAAGCGAGCGCTCGGGTGACATCGACAGGTTCTTTCGGTCCGATGCGGCCGTCCGCGCCGTAACTGACACGTTCACCCGTGCGGACTTCGGCGGTCTCATCGCCATGCGTCGTGATTTGTATGCTGTGTTCGCTGACCGTGACAGTGACGTGATCGGCGTCGGCTCTGACATTGAAGGCCGTTCCCAAGGCGCGGACGATACCGTTTCCTGCCGTGACTTCAAACGGCCGGAGGGCGTCCGGGGCAACCGTGAAGAATGCCTCGCCCCGGTGCAACCTAATCCGTCGAGTATTGTCGCCAAGCGCAACCGAGATCGCCGTGTCCGTGTTCAGATGCACGGTGGAGCCGTCCGCCAGCGTAATAGTTTGTTGCTGTCCAATCACCGTGCGATAGTCGCCGCGAGGATGCCAGACCATGGTCATCCATAGGCTGGCCGCCGTGACGAGCAGGGCAGTCGCGGCGATGGCGGTCAGATGCCATGAGCATGCGCCACGACCGACGGGGGAAGCAATCCGAGAGTCGGACGTATGGTCTTCGAGGTACCGGTCGAGCTCTCGGACGTCCTGTTGATCCAAGCAATCCATTCCCTCCCAGAATCGCTCAGCTTCTCGATAGGCCACTGGATGTCCGGGGTGAGCCGCAAGCCAGTCTGCGAAACGCCGCCGGTCTTCGGATGTGGCGTCGCCGGTTTTCAGCAACACCAGCCAGCCCGAGGCTGCGGAGGAGACCGTCTCTTGCTCCTGTTCTTCCATCGCGACAGTCATGGTAACGCCAAGGTGAACATTCTGTCATTCCCGGAGCTCGACAATCTTCCTCTATTCCTAGACGCTCGGCGCCTACCGAACATCTATCCGCTTGGTCCATTTAGATGTCATGGTTCGCTACTCGACGCTTGCAGTATTCCACAGCCTTGATCATGTGCTTGACGACCGTGCTCTGAGAAATGCGGAGCCGTGCTGCGACTTCAGCATGGGTCAAATGGTGAAACTTGATGAGGATGAACACTTGACGGCATTTTGGAGGAAGCTCTGCGATGCTCAGCTTCAGTAGCGACACTTGCTGCTTCGACCAGACGACCGTTTCGACGGACGGGCAGGGATCCGGCTGGTCGACCGGTACATCGCTATCGGAGACTGCAAAGGGCGCCCGG
This sequence comes from Nitrospira sp., assembly GCA_020697375.1. The sequence goes on from JAJFBJ010000092.1 coordinate 4,456, forward strand.
TGTTGCTGGCGGCGATGATGGTCGATGATGAGATTCGTGGCGATGCGAAAGAGAAACGCGCGCGGATTGATCAGGGCCTGCTTCGGGGAGGCCTGAAGCAGGCGAAGGAATGTGTCTTGCACCAAGTCCTTGGCTGTTTCAGCGCAGCCCAACCGGCGCGTGAGGAATTGCTGCAGGTCTCGGCCATGTTCGCGGACAAGCGTCGACAGCTCCATGTGGGTGAGTTCAGGCATAGCGTCGGACTTCGTTGGGAACGATCAATTGGCCGAGGTTATTCGCACGCGGTCGGATGGTATGGCGGGACAGGCTCAGAAGGGAATGTTCGGCTTCCAGGTCCATCTGGTCGGATCCGAATGTCGAATGCACGGCCGTATGGGATTAGGAGGTAGGTGCATTGGCAACGTTGACAGGGGTTCTAGAATGGGCCCTTCGAGAACCTCGGAATTATTGATGAGTTTGCGTGTTTATGGGTTTCGTCTTCCATGCATGCGCTGGTCGAACGAGCGCGTTGTCAGGGGCGCGACCGTATCCGGTTCTTTCTCGCCCAATGCAGGATCCAGAGGGCGAAGCCTGTACTCCCCATGAGGAGTAGGGGAACACCGGGAATGTTGAGCAAGGTTTTTTCAAAGCCGAAGAAGTTCAGCTGATGCAATTGCATGACTGCGAAGTGCACTTTACGCCATCGCCCTTCGTCTTCGAGAATCTCGCCGGTCTGGCGATCGAGCACGATTTCGGTTCGATTCGTATCGTTGAAGGCCACACGAACGGCAGCTTGCGCCTTGTGCTTTTTTCGCGGAATGTATTGTTCCGTGGCCACGGCGGTGATCTCGGCGTTCTCGCTTACATATTGCCTGGCGATGTCCCGAGCCAACTCCGGGGAAATCGGGGAAAGGAGCTCTCCGGTCGCGGCATCAAACAGAACCGTGCTGGCTTTTCCTCCTGCACGAATTTTGACGTCATATAGAAGCCGTCCAAAATCAGAACGGAGGGTGGCCTGCGTCACGGTTGCCGGACCTTCAACCGCGGCTTTACTCCGGTCCATCACTTCCTGAAGCGAAATCCCGGCCGCCTCCAGCGGCGGACCGGCAACCGGTCGCACCCGCTCCTTATAATGCTCGTCCCAATACAGGAATTTTGCATTGGCCCACAACAGTCCCGTGCTTAACGAGAGCAACAGAAACCCGAGGGCAAGAATGCCAATCCGGCGATGCGCCTTGCGGGCCCAGCGCTCATCTACGCCCCGGCTCGCCTGCTTCTTGCGCCAGCGTAAAGACGACGTGGGGAGCGCCAATCCCAGTATGCCCACCGTGACGCTGCTGACCGCGAATAGCCAACCCAGCGGCAGGAACGCGCGCCCCCAGAAGCTCGACGCTGGTTCTTCGCGAAACTGAAAGACCGGCAGGCGCAGGTAATCTTCCGGGACCAGCCTGGCGAGTCCCATGATCTTGGGTCCGAAGAACTCGCGCCACGCCTGTTCATACGCATCGACCTGCCTGGCGAACGCCCTGTTGCGCTTCAAGTCGTTGCCCGCCCACTGTTCAAGAATCAGTTGCAATGCAAACGGCGGCGACAGGAACGAAAGCCGGCGTGCGAAATCGGACTGGGCCTGGGACGCCGCTTCTTGCTCTTTGATGATCGGAGCCAGGCGGCGGTCGAATTCCAGTGCCCTGGGGAAAAGCTTGGTCCTCGGCTCCATCTTATTCGGCGAGTCCGCCGCCGGTACGACCTCGGGATGGTCGCGGTAATAGCGGTCGACGAGCGCCTTGGATTTCTCGCTGCTTTCGATGTCGCTGGCGATTGTCCGCATGATGGGAATGAGCGACAGGCGAGCAGGCGGTGGGAGCGTTTTCGCTGCGGCAACCTGGATGACAGTGGGCAGCAGGATGGTGAACGCAAGGTAGAGAGACACTCCGGTCATCGCATTAAACGATGAACTGCGCCCTGAGACGTTGAGCAGCCCGCACAACGCCAGCCAGAACGCGACATAGCAGCTCAGCGCGGCGAGCAGAACCAGCCATTTCGATAATCCTTCCACCGTGATCTCCGGCGCCGACCATAGGTAAAGGCCGGCGCTGACGATGGCGATGGGGGCCATGAGCAGCGCGAGACGCAACCCCACGCGGTCCGCGGACAAGACGTTATAACTCAGCGCGATGGCGAACAGCGGCACGAGCAGCACGCAGACGAAGCCGACATCGAAGCGCCCGCTCGTGTGGTTGGCGGGACTCCTGAGGTCGTAGCCGTCGGTGCGCGTATGGCGCGACCAGGTCGTGACCGTATGCGATTGCGGCAGCGCGCCCAGATAACCGGCCGCGAACGAGGCGAAATCCGCCGGCGGCAACCAGGCTCGACGCGCACCGTCTCCTCCGCCCACGCGGGCAGGATTCGAGCCGTCCATCGCGAACTGAACGGGCTTGTGCCCTCGCGCGACTTCCGCGGCGCTGCGCTGGAGTTCAGCCATGCGCGCGGACTCGTAGTCGTTCGAAGCCGCCATGGAGTCTCTGGATCCGGTCACGTCACCGGTGCCGTTGATCGCCGCCGCGAGGAGCAACAGGCACAGCAAAGCGATCGGGATCCATAGGGACCGGTCGCGTTTATCCTTCTGCCATTCGAGATGCAGTAATCGGATCATGTCGTCCTCACTCGAAATTCAGTCGCCGGAACGATCGGTAGGCGTACCAGGCGCTCGCGGCCAGCCATGCCGCCAAAACCAGCAAACCCGGCCACTGCTCGCGTAGCGCCTCACCCGCCGTCGGGCGCCGGTAGTCGAATGTCTTGATCGATTGCCACATCTCGTTCCCGGCAGTCATTCGTTTTTCGGTTCCCTGTTCGCCTATGGTCAGAGCGTCGGTCGTGAAATCGACGAAGTAGCGGCGGTAGCGTTCGGCGGCCTGGGAAAAATGTATGTGATGCTCGACATCTGTGCCGGCGAGGCCCTGAGACAAGGCCTGCGCCGGAATGAGGGGACTGACAGCCGACACAAGAAGGTGCAGCCGCGCCTGGCGGCGCCAGGTGTCGTGCAGCGCGTCGAAGTGTTTATCATGCACGCGTTCCGAATAGGCGTCTTGCGAGCGCCGTCGCAGGCCGCCGAAGCCGACCGGCAATTCCTCAAGGCTCTTCACGTTGTACTCTTTCAGCGTCTGTTCGACGAGTTCCTGGTAACGCATCTCGGCGGGCGACTTGCCGTCAAGGCCGTGGGCCAAGTCGCTCTGTATGCCATCGACAAATGCCTGCGTGGAGGGCGGCCCGGCGATCTGTTCGGACAGGAAGGAGCCGACCCGGGGAGCCAGCAGCGTGGCGAGCGCCCACAGCGCCACCAGAACAATGAGCGTGCGCTGCGCCGTGGCGGCACGGCTGGATACCCCCAGACCAATGAGCACCCACACGCTCCAGTAGGCGCAATAGACGAGCCCCATCAGCAGTAGCCGCGAGATCTGATCGGTGTCGGCGGCGCCCTGCCCGGTCTGGGCCAGCCCCAGTACTGCCACCGGCGCGAAGAGCAGCACGCCAAGCGGGGCGCCGGCCAGGGCGATGCCGAGGGCTTTACCCAGAAACAGTTGGCCGCGGGTGAGTCCGAGGCTCAATACGAGCCGCAACGTCCCCGCCTCGCGCTCACCGGCGACCGACGCAAAGCAGAAGGACACGATCAGCAACGGCACCACGACTTGCAGCAACAATGCCGGCGTCAGCGGCCCATAGCGAACCGCCGCAGTCTGATCCTCGGCGGGATGGAAACGGAAGAGGTTCCTGCGGTGGGGCTCGAGCCAGACCGCGCTTCCGGTATGGGCAAGCGTGCCCGGATCGATTGCCGCGGGGACCGATTCGGGCGTGAAGGCGTACTGGCCGAAATGCGCCGCGCTGTGTGGATTCTTGGCGCCTTGATTCTCCCACTGATGGCGCACCGTCCTATCTGCCTGCGTTCGCGCCGACTCGCGCGCGCGGAAGTCCTGCCAGGACAGCGCGATCGAGGCCATGATCAGCAGCGCCACGGCAGCCATGGCCCATAAGACGCGACCGTCGCGGTAGAGATCGGCCACTTCCTTGCGCGCCACGCGCCAGGCAGGATCGAGCAGGCTGCGTTCCTTCCGATTGCGGCCGGCGGACGCGTGAACGGCTTGTGCGTCGGTATGTGCCTGCATGGTCAGTCCCTCATGTACTTCAGATAGATGTGCTCTAGGTCGGTGTGGCTCACTTCGGACGCAGACAAATTCACGCCGAGAACGCCATGCTTCATGATGCCGATGGTGGTCGCGATGTCCTTGGCGCGAAACAAATCGTGCGTGGCCATCAGTATTGCGACCCCCGACGCGGTCATACGACGCAACAGCTCGCTGAAATCGTTGGCCGCGTGCGGATCGAGGCCCGAGGTCGGCTCATCAAGCAACATCGCCTTGGCGCCCCGGATGATGGCGAGCGCGATGACGACCTTTTGTCTCATCCCCTTCGAGTAGTTCGCGACCTTGCGCGAGTAGGCCTCGGTTTTAAGCCCGGCCTCGCCCAGTGCGCTCCCGAGCTGCTCGCGCGAAGCCTCGTGACCCGCCAGGCCGGCGAAATACTCGAGATTTTCCATCCCGGTCAGATGCGGGTACAACGCGACCGTCTCGGGGATGTACGCGAGGGCGCCGTTGGTTGCGTCGGGCCCGCGCTGGACGTCCACGCCGTTGACCCGCGCTTCGCCGCCGCTCGGCTCGATGAAACCGAGAAACAAATTGATGGTCGTGGTCTTGCCCGCGCCGTTGGCGCCGAGGAGGCAGTAAATATCTCCCGGCCGTACAGCCAGATTCAGGCGGTCGAGGGCCACGGTTGCACCGAATCGTTTGGTGAGGTTGATGGCTTCCAACATGAGTGATCCTTTATCTATCGGGTCTGAAAAATCCGTCGCATCCCTAAGGGCATCAGAAAATCGGCGACTGCCTCATCGCTAGAATCTCCATGAAACACCGCCATAGACGTTCCTGATCTCTCCCGGTTGAATACCGACGAAACTCCCAGTCGTACGCTGGGCGATGAAGGATTCGTCGAACAAATTTCGAATCCCGGCAAATACCGCCCAGCGCGCATTGGGCGGCGCATAGTTCAGCCGCAGATTGCAGAGGGTGTAGCTCGGAATCACGCCGACCGACCCGAGCGCATTCTCAGGGGTGGTGTTGTTGAGGTCGGAGAATTGCCGCGCGACGTAAATGGCATCGATTTCGATCGAGGCGCCGCTGCCGTGAAAATAGCCGACCGAGCCGTATAAGAGCATTCTCGGCGCTAACGGAAGATCCTTGCCGTCGGTGATACCCGACAATGATTTCCCCCGCAATAATGTCACATTCCCCCTGGTCACGAAACCTTGAAGCGGCTTGGCGATCTCGCCCCACTCGACCAACAGCGAGCTTTCTATCCCTTCATGCAGTGTCTTGCCGGCATTGACCAGCCTGCTGCCTTCCTGCACGATCTGATTCGAGAACTCCATCCTGAATGCGGCCAGCTCGCCGGAGACACCAGGCAGCACTTTGGTTCGTACGCCGATATCCGAACTCAGCCCCTCCTCGGCTGCCAGGTCGCGGTCCGTGCCGGATGTCGGATCGACGGCGTCGGAAAAGGTGGGCGGCCGAAACGTCGTATGGACATGGCCGAAGAGCATCGTGTCTCCCGCTAGTTCATATTTCACGCCGGTTCCATAAATCAAACCCTGGGTCGTCGACGATCCTCTGATGTTCGGCACGGTAGCCGGTGGGATGGCATTCATCGTTTCACGGCTCTGATCGACCTGCTCCCAGCGAAACCCCGGCGTCAGAGTCAGTCGGTCGCTAAGGCGAATCTCGTTTTCAATGTAGGCAGAATAGGCAATGGCTTCGAGGTCGGCATTGTTGGTCGTTCTTGAAATCTTCGAGCCGGCCGTTCCGATGCCGGTCGTATTGGTCAAGCGCTCGACGTGGTACCGCATGCCCACGATGAGTTTATGTTGCTGGCCGAAGAGGCCATAGGTGAACTGGTGCTGGGGGACGACTCCGAACATGTTGAACTTGCGCAAAAAGTTGGTGCTGCTCTGGAGCAATGCCCCGGTGGCCGAATTCTGATCCTGGATATACCAATTTCGCTCGAAGACATTCCCGTAAATGATGATCTTGCTGGTATTGTGATTGTCGAATTCATGCGTCGCGGTCAGGTCGATCGCTCCGCGCTGGCCTTTGAACTCATCCAGCAGTTTTCCGGCTCTGGTCCTGTCGGCCGCAAACTGAGCCGGAGTGATCGCTCCGGGAGTTTGCGACGTCTCGTTATACCAATTGACATTGGCGACGATCCTGGTTCGCTGGTCCGGATTGCCTTCGATTCGAAATGTAAAATCATCTAACTGGGAGGCGCTATGTTCCCGGAAGCCGTCGGATTGACGGCGGACATAGCCCATCATCGCCCCCATGTTCCCAAATCGCCCGCCATAGGTCGTGCTGTTTTGAAAAAGATTGAAGCTTCCGAACGTATTCATCTGCGAGAACGTCGGTCGTATCGGGATACTCTTAGTCACAAAATTGATCATGCCGCCCTGGGTATTGGGAGAATAACGCACGCTGGCGCCGCCCTTGACGACTTCGATTCGTTCGACTCGTTCGATCGGCACGATATAATAGGCTGAAGGGTCCCCGAAGAGGGCTGGCTGAATGGGTATTTCATCGACGAGCAACAACACATTTTGGCTGCGGCTGGGGTTCAATCCTCGGAGCCCGATATTCGGCCTAAGCCCTTGCCCGTATTCTTCCTGAATATTGACGCCCGGAATGCGGCGCAACATTTCGTCGGCATTCTTGGGCCTGGTCCGTTCGATCTCCTCCCGTGTGATCACATTGACCACGCCCGGGATTTCCTCGACATTGACCTGGCCCAACTCGTCGCGTTCATGCACGTCCTTCACGACGATTTCGGGCACCTTCACGGGCTTGGGGCCGGCCGAAGCCGTTGCATGCCCATTATTCGGAATGGATGCAGGGTTCTGGCTTCTGGCGGCAGGAGCAATCGGAATCATGGAGGGGCCGGCCCGTTCCAGCGTCACGGTATCGGCGCTGATAAAGCGAAACGAGAGTCCTGTTTCGGCCAGTAGTTCCGACAAGGCTTCTTCGGGCGTATACGACCCGGCGACTTCGCGTGACGTCCATCCTGCCGCGACATCATCATGAAAGCTGATTTGCAACCCGGAGGCTAACGCAAAGTCCCGCAACGCGGTGTTCAATGGTTGTGAAGAGATGTGATAGTTGATTGTCGGCCTGGTCTCGACCGGTAAGGCCGATCCATCGCCCTGCGCGAACGCCTGAGCAATACCCGCGAGGGTGAACGCAAGCGTGAGGATTACGAGGCGGATTCGAAAGCCATCCTTCCGGGCGAGCTGAGATTCGAATGTCGGTGAGGGATTGTGCGCTTCAACACAACAGGCACTGCTCTGCATTCCGGCCTCCATCTGAGGATATCAAACATCGACATGACGGAAAGTTTGTCCGCGATGTCCTCTCTGTTCCTGGACGTATGGCGATGGAATATTCCCACCCCCCGGCATAGGGAGAGGGATTGTGAATGTGAGATTGAACGAACGAGTGAGGAGGAGTCAGCGGATGACGATCATATGGTCCGTGAGCCGGACCATATGAATCGGCAACGTGTCGGCTAGGGTGGTGAAGATGTGGGACGGATTCGACAGGTTATAAATTCCGGTAACCGGCAACGTCTGCAGTGCGGGATTCCAGACGACGGCATACCCCGGATGATAGCGGGTGAGTTCCTGTACGACCTCGGCCAAGGGAGTGCGGACGAAGATCAGACGGCCTTGCATCCATGCGGCCTTGGCTGCCGTATCGACGTGAATGATCGGCCTTGCGCCGTCCGGTCCGACGGACACCTGATCGCCTGCCGCCAACCGCACGGCCTCCGTAGACGGCATTTTGCGATCTGTGACTTGCACGGCGCCGCTCAGGACGGTCACTTGGACATCTTCACGGCGGGCCCGCACTAGAAATTCCGTTCCAACGGCGGTGGTGGCCACGCCGCCGCTCTCCACCGTGAAGGGCCGGGCGGCGTTCGACCTCACCGTGAACGCGGCTTCCCCTTGCAGCAAATGGATCACGCGACGATTCGGTAGGTACTGCAGGGAAATGGTCGTATCCGTGTTCAGCGTGACGATGGATTGATCCGGCAACGTCACGACGCGCTGTTCACCGGTCCCTGTTCGGTAGTCGGCTTTGAGCCGGATCAACAATTCACCGCTCCACAGCGCCATGCTGACCAGCAGAAGGGCCGCGGCGACGGCAGTGCCGATCCATCTCCGACGTGATCGAGCCGGACGCTGATCCAGCACGACCTCACTCGACGCCACGACCCGTTCTATCGCCCTATCCAAGTCGGCCGAATTCCATAAGGCACGAACATGTTCATAGGCCGACGCATGGGCGGGACTGCGTCGTTTCCAGGCTTCAAACTGGAGCTGTTCCTGGACGGAATAATCAGACGCACCCTGCCGCATGAACCATGTAGTGGCTTCCTGCATGAGGCGCCGATCCCGGATGTTCTGTCCGGATGGAAGATCGGAACTGCTTGGTTCTGGTCGCATGACCGAGGCCGGTTTGCCGTGGAACGCGATGGATAAAAGACGGCTCAATCACTATACCCCTTTTCTAGCGGCCTGTCAGTGCGCTCGTCTCATCGTCGAGGAGCGAGAGATGACGTCTCTTGGCATTGCAGCGCCTCCTGGCAGCGAGTCATCGCTTTCACGAGATGTTTTTCGACGGCTCGTTCAGACATGCCCAAACGCGCCGCAATTTCCTGATAGGAAAAGCCATAGATCCTGCAGAGGACGAAGGCGGATCTGGTGCGGACCGACAATCCTGCAAGCGTTTTTTCAAGGGCCGACACCCGTTGTTTGGCGTAGGTTTGAATTTCGATAGACGGGGCCTCGCTCGGGATCTGTTCGGCTTCTTCAAGCGGCGCCTGACATTGTGCGCGAAGTTTTTGTTTGCGGAAATGATCGAGCGCGAGATTCGTCGCCGTGCGGAACAGAAATGCGCGCGGCGATGCAATGACCTGAGAGGTCGGCACATCGGCCAGTCTGGTATAGGCCTCCTGCGCAAGATCAGCGGCAGTATCCTGGCAGCCGACCATGCGCCGAAGCATCGCGAGCAAGGCACGTTGATGTTCTTGAAACAGCCGTTCGAGGTCGAGAGACGGTGATGCGTTCATGTCGTGAGTAGTCTTCAGCGTTTCTCATTCCGCTTCGCTATGGTGTTCTCACCTGTGGCAGTGAGTCGAAAGCGTCAGCCTTTCTGCAGCGGCAGCCTAGAGCCTCAAGGCCAGGAAAGGGAATGTCCGGGCTCCAGGTCATGCCATATTCGTCTGCTTCGACGGGGCCTCTGTCGATAGAAGGTCTTCTATCGTTTCGTCGAGGCGGCACGATCCCTTCCCATGATGGCTCCAGCTTGAGGCCGTCCTTCAGGGAAAGTCGCTGTGAATGGCGATGGGGTGGAGGATCACCGGAGGCTATGACATGGACTGGAACTCACACGCAGAGCTATCCTGCGCACCCGATGCGAGCGGCTCGACGGAGGAAGAGAATGGTTGCGTTCCAGGTGAGCGTCGAGATGCCTGAGGATGGAAGTCAGCGGCCGCCTTGCACGCCGCTGATGTTACGTAGCGCATCACCGATGGTCAGGGCTTTCTGATCCTCGATGACGGGTCGAGTGATGACATGCGTGGAGGATGGAATATCTCGGATCGGCGTATCCGGCTGTCGCGACATGGTGGACGCACAGACGGCGACGTAGCTCCTTTCCCGGACTGGAGGTTCGCAGGCGCCCTCAACCCCTGGCTCGGTTGTCGAGATCCTTTGCTCCGAAGGGAGCTGAGCACAACCGGCCAGCATGGAAACGGTGAGTCCGATCAGAATTGACGAGGCGCTCATGGTCGGGCCGTGCATGCTGTGCCCGGTGAATCGTGATCGTTCAGAATGAATCTTGACTCTCCCGAGCGAGATACAAAAAAGGAAATCCGCCGCTATAATTATGCTGGCACGAAATTCCTTTGCGTCAACCGCCCGGTTCCCTCAACGTTGCCCGGCTCCTTTCAGAAGACATGGGCATTCTCCTGAATGTCTGCCGTGACAGCGGCGTCGCTCCTTGAGATGTTCGATCCCGCGCAAACTCTACCGTTCCAATATCCCAGGCGATCAGGCTCCGGCGCGATTGCGATGGAATGATCGTCCCACGTACCACAGGCTGACAAATGCCGGAACAGCAAGGGCGAGCCAGGACAACGCGTCCCAGACACCATCGCCCAGAAGGGCGGAGAGCAGTCCGATGGCACTGAGCAGACCGATGATCACCGGCATGCCCCAGATTTGGCCGGTACTCATGCGCACCTTCATCGCGCGGCGTTCCTCCGATTCACATATCCACATAGCAGACTGGCGCGTGGAAGTGGAATGTCTATGTTCCAGATGGAGGGTACCGCTCTCCGCTCGCTCGCTATGGCTTCCGGCCATCGGACATTCCCCTTTTCTGTCTGGTGCAGTATGCTGGCTGTGATAGTCACATTGACTCCATGTCTCTCTGAAGAGGTGACGCTATGGCTATGAGATGGTTCTTCACGTTCTCGGCGGGTGTGATGTTGTTGAGCGCGGGATGCGCCTCGATGGTCTCGATCGAGGCGAAAGGCACGCAGAAGACCGAGGCAACGATTCCTTCACAGGTGACCTATGCGGTTTTGCCAACGGTAGAGGTGGAGAAGGATCCGAACTTCTCCACCTATGCAGGCCTCGTTGCGAGGAAGATGGATGAGCGTGGATTCAAAGAGTCCGACGCCAAAACTGCGAAGCTCGGCGTCTACCTTGGGTACGGGGTGACTGAGCCCTTGGTTAATTCAAGGCCTTCCGGCGCCCCTCCTCCTATGGGGAATCCGGGAGGAATGAGTGCCGGCGGAAGTGGATATGGGGGTGGCGGTGGTGCGTATGGTGGCGCGGCATCTTCGTCGGACCCGACGTCGGTCAAGCGCTTCGCCAGCCAGGTGGTGATTGTCGTCGGAGACCTGCCGGAATCGCGCGCGAAGGGAACGTTGGTGGAGTTGTGGAGAGGTGAAGCGATGCACAGGGGGCACAACAATGATCTGCCGGCATTGGCGCCCCTGTTAGTGGAAGCAAGCTTTCGGCATTTCGGCGAATCATCGACGGCTGCCACGCATACATTCGTGGAGGAAGAGATCGAAAAGTTGCGCAGCGCCAAGTGAATACGGGCGGCGGCGGATCGCCCTAAGTGTGGAGTCCTGCCGGCAAGGCCTGGTGATGGGAATCGTGAAGCGAACGGGTATCGTTGGGTTCAAGCTCTCCGTTGCGTAGGGAGTTCAGAGTATGGTCCGAACAACGGCGCTTCCTCCTGAGCTTGCCGCTTCTTCCACCACAAGTATAATCCGCTGACCAGCACTACGATTGTGAGAAGATCCAACAGCGCCCAGAGAATCTTCAAGGGCATCCCGCCATAATCACCGAAGTGTAGAGGCTGCGAGAGCAGGAGAACGATCAGATACCAGGGCAACGAACGGCTGTCCGTTACCTCGGCGGTTTCCGCATCGATCAGGAGAGGCGTTAGGAGTCTCGCCGTAACCGGCGTCTGCCCCCGCATGAATACCATGTAGTGGTGGGGGCCGGCGAAGGGGGTGCCGGGAAAGGCCACGAACCTCACGACCATACCGGGAGCAACCGCTTCGGCTCTCTTGACCACCTCGTCTACTGCCTGCACCCTTGCCGGAGCCGGCTTGCCTTGCCAGGGCGCAATCATACCGGCCAGCTCCGTCTGCTGCCAATAGGCCAGCAGTGGACGGTCCAGTGTATTGATGACACCGGTCGCGCCGACCGCGAGCGCCCACAGCACAGTCACGATCCCCAGCAGATTGTGCAGGTCCAGCCAGGTGAGCCGGAGGCTGCCTTCACGCCGTATCGTCCCGAATGCCAGCTTCCGCATGAATCCCCCATAGACGACGACTCCGGACACGATGGATGCCAGAAACAGCACCCCCATGGCGCCGAGGAACAACGTTCCCGGCAGACCTGCCAGGAGTTCGACATGGAGCTTCAAGAGGAGATTCAGCAGGCCTTCATCAGCCGGACGATCATGGAGCAACAGTCCCGTGCGGGCGTCGTACATGAACAAGGCGGAATTGTCCTGAGCCGTCAACGTCGCGCCCAGCGAAACGAACCAGGCAGGCTGATCCTCATCCTGCGTGAGAAATTTCACATAGTCCTGCGGCCGCCGTTCGCGCGCGTCGTCCACGAGCGCTTCCAGGCTGACGGGGGTTGTGGCCGTCACATGTTCAGGAGGCTCGACCGCTTCCCCAAGCCAGACGGCGAGCTCGTCACTGAAGATCAACGGCAAGCCGGTGAGGCAGAGCAGAAGCAGAAAGACGGTGCACAGGAGGCTCGTCCATTTGTGAATGAGATGCCAGGTTCCGAATGTCTTGAATGTCACGCAAGGCCTTTGTGGATCAATAGAACTCCAGTTTGAGGGATCCAAGGAATGTGAGCGGCGCGCCGGCAAACGCGGCGGATGCGCGGCTTTGCCCCCCGCTGTAGAAATACTGCTGATCGAGCAGGTTCTGAACGTTCAATTGCGCGATCAGATTCGTGTGAGTGAAGATTGCCGGTTTTCGATAATACAGCGCCGCATCGGTCCGCACATAACCGGGAAGTTTGAAGGTGTTGTCGAGATCACCGGTCCTGTCTCCGACGGCGAAGAGGCCGGCGCCGACTCCGAATCCCTGCAATGGACCGCTTGGAAAATCGTAGGTGGTCCAGAGGCTGCCCGTGTGCCGGGCGATCAGGGGTACCCGATTTCCGACCTGGATCGTCGTATCCGCGGCGATTCGAGCATCCGTATAGGCATAGGTTGCGATGACCTTCCATCCCGTCAACAACTGCGCCGTCAGGTCGAACTCGACGCCTTGGCTCCGCTGGGCGCCGGTCTGAACGAGGAAGAGAGGGTTGCTCGGATCCGCCGCAAGGACGTCCTGTTTCAGGATTCGGTAAAAGGCCAGGGTTGAAGTCAGACGGCCCGGCAGGATCTCGGTCTTGATGCCGGCTTCGTATTGCGTCCCGGTCGTCGGTTTAAACTGATTGCTGGCCGCCGTAAAGGGGCCGAAGTTCGGCACGAACGAACGGGTGACATTCGCATAGAGCGCGATTTGTTGCACCGGTTGGTAGGTCACGCCGATGCGGGGGCTGAAGGCATAGTTTTCCGCTGTGGTATCGGCGCCGGCGACATTGCTGTGCTGATAGAAGTAATCGCCCCGGGCGCCGATCAAGACATGGAGGTTATCGAGCAACGATATTTGGTCTTGGACATAGCCGCCGAGCGCATTCGCGAAACTGTGGCTGAAGGGCGTTCGGGCCAGCGTGGGTCCGGCGGTTTGCCCGTAGATCGGATTGAAAATGCTGAATGTATCGAATGGAACGGCAGCTTGATCATACGAGGCGTACTGTCTGCCGGCTTCCACGCCGGTCAACAGGGCATGTGAGATGGAACCGGTGGTGAATTTGCCGATCAGATCGTTCCGCCAGTAATAGCTGGAGATCGGCGCCAACTGATCGAAAAAAAATCGTGCGATGGACTGATTGTCGGGCAATACCGCGAGCGCGACGGTTCGATAGGCTGTCGCGACGGACCTGTCGGCTCTGAATCGACTCTCGATGCGCCAATTGCTGTTCACACGATGCTCGATGGTGAGACCGGCTCGTCCCTCCTCGAACCTCATCGTATCGAACGGTTCCCCCAGGAAGCGGCTGAGGGATACCGGAGCCAGCCCCCGCCCGATGGCCGGTATGCCGAAGTCGGCTGTCCGGCGATCTCGGATGTATTCGCCGTCGATGGTGATGGTCGTATTGCTGCCGGCTTTCCAGGTGAACACCGGCGCGATGAAATACCGCTGTCCCTGTACGTTATCCCGAAAACTTCCCGTATTTTCATAGGCGCCGGTGATGCGGAAGAGCATGGTCTTGCTCTCATTCAGCGGGCCGGTGGCATCCATCATGGTGCGGTAATAGCCATAGCTGCCGACGATTTGATCGATGGAGGCATAGCGATCGGGAAGCGGCTGCTTCGTCAGAATGTTGATGATGCCGCCTGGTTCGCTGCGGCCGTAAAGAACCGATGCCGGGCCTTTGAGCACTTCAAGCCGCTGAATATTCGCGATGTCCCGGAATGTGAGGGCCTGATTTTGATCCTCGTTCCGGAGGTAGTTCTTGAAATAGCCGCAAGGGAACCCGCGGCAATACGCGACATCGGCGGCGATACCGGATTGACCCACATCGCCAAGCGCCATCCCACTCACGTTCCGCAACGCCTGCTCCACGCGAATGGCCCGCTGGTCCTGCATCACCCTTTGGGTCACGACTTCGATCGACTGCGGCACTTGGATAAGGGGTGTATCAGTCCTGGTGGCCGTGCTCGCCTCTTCTGCGACATAGTTCGTGGCGTCGGCGTCGGCGTCGCGCTCGCGCACCTCCTTCACGACGATTTCCGGAACCTTGACCGGTTTGTCGGTGTTTTTAGGTTTGGCCGTCATTTCGTACAGAGGCGACGGAGCTTGGCTTCCAGGCGGAACGGCAGGCAGGGCCGGCAGCGAAGTCCCGCGTTCGAGTGTGACGGTTTCACTGTTGACAAAGCGGAACTGCAATCCCGTTCCAGCCAGCAAGGTTTTCAGCGCGTCCTTCGGTGTGCGGGATCCCGAGACACCGGGCGAGGTGAGTCCAGACGCAAGGGGCGCCTCATAACTCACCTGCAGGCCGGTCGT
>JAJFBJ010000093.1 GCA_020697375.1 Nitrospira sp.
TCCATGGCGACGCCGGTCACGAAGTACGCCAGGATGATTCTGAAGCCGGAGGATGTCCGGTATGAACTGGAAAAGGCGCTGTGGCTCTGCCGGCAGGGACGGCCGGGACCGGTGCTGCTGGATATCCCGCTCGACGTGCAGAAGGCGATGATCGATGCGAAGCAGTTGATCGGCTTCGAACCGCCGGCTGCGATGAGCTTCGATCTGTCTTTGCTGGACGAGCAGATCAGCCGGTTGGTCGCCGCGCTGCGGAGATCGGAACGGCCGGTGATGCTTGTCGGGGGAGGGGTGCGCTCGGCAGGCGCGCAGGATGACGTGCGAGCCTTGGGACGGAAATTAAACCTGCCCTGTTTCCCCACGTGGAATGCGCTGGATGTCATTACCTCGGATTATGAGAATTACGGCGGCCGTGTGGGCACCTACGGTGGAGCGGGACGGAACTTCGGCATTCAGAACAGCGACCTCCTCCTCTCCATCGGCAGCCGCATTTCCGGCCGGATCACCGGCGGAAATGTACAGAGCTTCGCGCGGCAGGCCAAGAAATTTCTCGTGGAAATCGACCCGGCTATGGCGCAGCGGAAGTTTCAGCAGGTTCCGTTCGACGTCAACATCCTGTGCGACGCCAAGGTGTTTGCCCGCCGCCTGCTCGCCGCGCTTGACCGGCAAGACAAGCCGTTACCGGACTATTCGGCTTGGACCGGGCGGGTGATGGAATGGAAGCAACAATATGATCCAGTTCGGCCGGAGTTCTTCAAGCAACGGGAGAGGGTCCATCCCTACGCTTTCATGCGGCGATTGTCGGAAAAAATGGGGAGGACTGATATTTTGGTCGGGGATTGCGGCGGGAACATCGTCGTCAGTAACCATGCCTTCGAAACCAAGTATGGCCAACGAAACCTGACCAACAACGGCAATTCTCCGATGGGCTTTTCGTTTGCAGGAGCCATGGGAGCCTGGTTCGCCGATCCCTCGCGCCAGGTCGTCTGCACGATCGGCGACGGGGGCTTCAATATGAATCCCCAAGAACTCCAGACCTTTCTCAACTATGGCGTGAAAGTCAAAACGTTCATCTTGAACAATCACATATACGGAATCACCAAGGCCTACCAGGAGACCAATTTCCAGGGACGCGCCGAGGCCTGCGGTCCCAAAGGGTACCATCCTCCCGACTTCCTCAAACTCGTGCAGGCCTACGGCATCAAGACCGTGGCCATCGCCAATCATGCCGAAATGGATGCAGGCATCGACGAGGCGTTTCGATTCGATGGTCCGGTGGTGTGCGACGTGGACATGCACGAATTCCACACCTATGAACCGAGGATTTTCGGATGGAAGACCCCGATCGAGGACATGTATCCCTATCTGCCGCGTGAGGAATTCCGGGCGAACATGGTGATCGAACCGGCCGATGGATGGATGAACCCCGAATATCCGGATGTCGTCCGCCGGGACGCCCGGTCACAGCCGTAACCTGGTCGCTCATGCTGATACGAAATGAACAGGTGCGTGACGCGAGCGGTCTTCCAAAGCGAGGTGATCGATGAAGGTGCTGTTGCTGTATCCCACATGGACGGGAGCCTATGGGCTTTTCGGCCATTTCGCCCGCAGAAATTCGACCTGGCCTCCGCTGAATCTTGCGCTCCTCGCCGCCATCGCCGAACGCCATGGCCATGAGGTCACCATTCTGGACGGTGAAGCGGAGCAGATGTCGCTTGATGAAATGGTGCGCCGGGCAGTGGAACAGCAGCCGGATATGATCGGTTTCACGGCCACGAGCCCCTTTTTCCACCTGAGCAAGGCGGTGGCGGAAGGCATCAAACGGCTCGCTCCGCAGATTCCCATCGCGGTGGGGGGGCCTCATATCACCATCATGAAAGAGCAGGCGCTGCTGGAACCGTTCGACTATGCGTTCATAGGGGAAGCCGAGGAATCCTGGCCGCGATTCTTGAATCACTATGCAAAGGGACAAGACATCTCGGGAGTAGCCGGAATCATCTTCCGGCGCGACGGCGCCATTGTCTCGACGGGGCAACCGGCAAACATCACGAATCTCGACGAGTTACCCTCGCCGGCGAGGCATCGTCTCCACATGCCTCGCTATAGACTGGGCACCCTGCGGGGGCGGTTGCCGTTCACATCGATTCAAACCATGCGCGGCTGTCCGTGGAAATGCATCTTTTGCGCTTCGGAAGCTCTCAAGACGACGGACATGCGGGTGCGCTCACCCAGGTCGGTGGTGAATGAAATGAAGCAGGTGGTGGACACGTTCGGCACGCGGCATTTTTACATCGTCGATGACGTGATGACGCTCTGGAAGGACCACATTGTGGAGATCTGCGATCTGATCGATCGCGAAGGGCTGGTGATTACGTTTGAAGGCAGCACGCGGGCCAATCTCGTGGAAGAGGAGGTCATCGCCCGCCTCGTCAAAAGCGGATTGATCCGCCTGTCATTCGGGTTGGAGACCGTGGATCCTGAAATCCGGAAGACCATGAAGAAGCAGGTGCCTCTCGAGCATTATGTGAAGGCCAACGGCATCTGCAACAAATACGGAGTCGAAGCGTTGAACTCGGTGATGATCGGATTGCCGGGAGAAACCCGCGACACGGTACGCGCCACGTTGGAATTCCTGCGGAAGGCTCGGGAGGTAAAGCAGGCTAACTTCGCGATTGCGGTGCCTTATCCCGGCACTGAATTCCACAATTTGGCGGTGAAAGGCGAGAAGGGCGTGCGGTTGATGACGCAGGATTTTTCCGAATACCGGCGGTATGGCTCGGCGGTGACCACGGTGGGCGACCTGACGCCGACCGACCTGATCGATCTCCAAAACGAAGGATTCGTCAGCATCTATTCCGCCCCATGGCGGTGGATGCCCATGTTGCAGAAACACGGCGTGATCGGGGGAACATTGATGCTGGTGCGGGTGGCCCGCCTGTTGTCCCAAAAACTGTTCGGCGGTTCAGGCCCGTCGTCACATGAGCAGTTAGTAAGCCTGGGGGACGGAGCATTCGGGCACATCCAGGATCAGGCGATGGTCATGGGACCGGCAGGTGCTCCTGCCATGAAACCAGCCGGATCGATCCCGTTGCTGCACATTTCGCCATCGTCCCGAACAGCGGCGGCGCCGGCCGGCCATTTTGGCGATCCGCGAAATCCAAATGGATAAGGCAATAGAAGGAGTCGCCAGCAGATGACGACCATTCGCCCAGACATTCTTCTTCTCCAGCTGGAATTTCCCACCTGGGCCGCCGCGCGCCCCTGGACCTATTCGGCGAACTTTGCGGTCCGGGAAGGATTGTCGGCCAACGGTGCGACTTGTTTTACGGTCCCGGCGATCGCCGGCGATCCCTGCTCCGGCCCGGCTTCCTGGGTTTACCACGCCAGGAGGGTCCTCGCGGGACGACGCTTCGATCAAGTCTGGTTATGGCTGATTCATACGCCTCTTGATCCCGCCACGTTGGAATGGGTAGCCGAGCTGGCTCCGGTGCGGGTGGGCCTCCTCATGGAGTCGCTCCGTTATGATGAGGAAGACTATGCCTGGGCGCCGCAACTCCGGCTCCGGCAGGCCCAGCTGGAAGCGCAGCTTCCCTTCCTGACCCATGTGCTCGCGCCAGACGAGCAGGATGCCGCCGATCTGAACGCGCGCAAACTGGCCAATGCGCTCTGGTGGCCCCCCATGATTCCGGAACGATTCATCATCGCTCCCTCTGCTCCTCCGAGCCAATCCCAAGCCGTCTTCCATGGAACGCCCTATGGACGTCGTCAGGATTGGGTGGGCAATAGATCGCTCCGGAACCGGCTCCACTGCGCGAACGCGACACAGGCTTTGACCAAAAACCAACAGTTGTTCAATCAACTGCAACAGACTGCCGCGCAATATCTGAGTGAAGGTCATGACGTCACTGAAGCAGCCATCCTGGAATACGTGCAAGCGCTTCACAAGATACGGCTCGCGGAGTTCACGGAATGGATGGCACAGCTTCCTCAATGGCCGGCCATCGTGAACCTGCCGAGTTTAGCCAAATTCTATGGAGGCCGGGTCATCGAAGCCATGGCGGCAGGGCGGCCGGTCATCTCCTGGGACATTCCCGGCCACTCTCGCAATCGAAATCTTTTCGAACCGGACAAAGAGCTGTTGCTGTTCCAGCAGGACGAACCCGAAGTCCTTGCCCGGCAGATCGACCGTATCTTGCATGACCATCCCTTCGCGGCATCGCTGGCCCGACGGGCGCAGAATACGATCGCACGGTATCACACGGCCGAACGGCGCCTACAGAGCACCCTGCACTGGATCAGAACCGGAACAGAACCGGATTACGCGCGAGTGGCGCCGGTCGGGCATGGCACGGCAACAACGGATACCCGGGCGCTGCCACCCCGGACGGCTCTCGCTGCAGGCGAAGATCCGCAACCGACCGGGTCCCCGCATCGCGCGCCTGAAACGGCGAAGGATCAGGAAGCCTTTTATGTAGATCTGTTTGTCAACAAACCGGGCTGGTCAAAGCCTGAGCCAAACCCTGACGAAGCGGCGCGCTGGTCAAAGATCGCCTCGTTCCTGGAATGTATCTTGAGACGGACAAAAGGCGACGATCCCGGCCGTACGTTACGGATTCTCGATGTGGGTTGCGGCCGCGGGTGGTTGACGAATCTTGCAACGGCCTACGGGATTTGTGAAGGAATCGAGCCGGTCGCCGGCGTGGTCGAACATGCCAGACGCATGTTTCCGCATATCCGGTTCGAAGCGGGGACACCTGATTCGGTGCTTGCAAGACCCGACTTTTCGCCGTTCGACATCGTGCTTTGTTCCGAAGTCATCGAGCATGTGCCGCACCCTCAGAAGCCGTCCTTCATTCATCACCTCGCGCAGCTGCTCACCACCGGCGGATACCTCATTCTGACCACTCCGCGAGGAGATGTCTGGGAAGATTGGCGACGGATCGCCCCGCCGAATCAACCGGTGGAGGATTGGGTGACGGAACAGCAATTGGGCCGGCTCCTGACCGAGGGAGGGTTCCATCACCTGGGCATGGAACGGATCCATATCGAGGTTCCATCGCTGCGGTATTTCCCCGGAGCGACTCCCAGTGATCTTCGCACCATGAAGCTCATGCCGATTTATCAGGTATGGGCATGCCGGCGAGCGGCCGCATTTGTGGCGCCATCGAGGCCCTTTACCAGAAAGCCGATGGTGTCGGTCATTGTGCCGACGTACGACCGGCCTGAACGGTTGCGTGCCGCCCTGGAAAGTCTCAACCGGTTGAATTTCGACGGGCGCCTCACTCTGGTAAACCACGGTCATAACAGCGGGCTGGCCGCATCACGCAACAGCGGCCTCCGCATGGCGCAAGGCACCTATGTCGCCTATCTCGATGACGATGATCGGTTGTTGCCCGATCACCTTGGCACGCTCGTCGCATTTCTCGAACGCGGATCCCACCAGGTCGCCTATACGGATGCCTGGCGCATCGTCGAACGGGAAGTGGAAGGGAAGCTGACGGAAGTCGGTCGCGATCGGCCCTATTCCTATGAATTCGATGCCCATCGTCTGTTGGTCTCCAATTACATTCCGGTCCTTTGCCTGATGCATCGGCGGAGCTGCCTCGATGAAGTGGGGTTTTTCGACGAAAGTCTGTTTGTCCATGAGGATTGGGACCTCTGGATCAGGCTCGCCACGCGCTATCCCTTTGCGCACATTGCGCAGACCACGGCAGAGTTCTCCTGGAGAACGGATGGATCGTCGATGACCAGCCGCGATCAGGATGCGTTCTATCGGACCGCGGATATCATTTATCGAAAATACTTTCCTTACGTGGAAGCGCATCCCAACATTCGTGAGGCGCAACGGGGGTTCTTGAGAGGACTGAAATCCCGTGTTTCGAACAACGCCTATCACTGCTCCATCATCATTCCCGTCTGGAATAACATTGATTTGACCAAGCAATGTCTGAGCGCATTGGCGGACATGACCGATGGTGTGAATTATGAAGTGGTCGTCGTCGACAACGGTTCGACCGACGGGGTTCAGGATTTTCTACGGACCCTTGGCGGCGACGTGCAGGTGATCCGCAATCAGGAGAATCTTGGATTTGCCAAGGCCTGCAATCAGGGCGCGAAGGCGGCGCGGGGAGAGTTCCTGGTCTTTCTGAATAACGATACGATTCCGCTGAAGGGATGGCTGGCTGCATTGGTAAAAGAAGTCCGCAGGCATGCGGATGTGGCAGTCGTGGGAAGCAAACTGCTCTATGAGGACGGCACGGTTCAACATGCGGGTGTCGCGTTCTCACGCGAGTACTTCCTGCCCTATCACATCTATCGTGGGCTGGATGCGCAGGCAGCCTGCGTGTCCCGGAGACGGGAACTGCATTGTGTCACGGCCGCCTGCATGCTGGTGCGGCGCGAGGTATTCGAGCTGGTGGGTGGATTCGACGAAGGCTATCGAAACGGGTTCGAGGACGTCGACCTTTGTCTCAAAATTCGAGAACGGAATTGGAAGATCGTCTATCAGCCGGAAAGCCTGCTGTATCATTTGGAAAGCCGGACAGCTGGACGGAAGGCTCATGACGGTGACAACAGCCGCCTCCTCATGGCCCGGTGGGGCGCCTCCTGGTGGCTTGCCGACGAAGATCTCATTCACTTCGAAGACGGATATGCCGTTGAAACTTATGTTACGGAAGGCCAACTGGGCTATCGTCTTCACCTCATCACCGATCCTAAGACCAAGGCGCAACGAGCATTCGTGGCCGACGTGCAGCGAGCCGCGCGACGCAAGGATTCAGCCACGGTCGTGGAACTCCTGAAGCGGGTGGAGGAATGGCCGGCGGATGTGTGGATACTCCGCTGGGGGGCCCTCCTCTGTCTCGGCGTGGCACAGCAGCAGCTATCGATCCCGTTCTGGCGACTGGTCCTTGGTCTGAAAGAGGATCCGCATGCCCGCATCGCATTGGCCAAACATGCCATTGAGACCGGAGCCTTCGATGATGCCGAATCGCATCTCACCGCGCTGCTGAAGAATGAGCCCTCGCACGGAGAGGGCTGGCTGTTGCTCGGGATTATCTCCATGCAACGAAACGCCTACGTCGAAGCCGAACGAGCCTTCGAGCGGGCGACGGCTGCCGGCGCGGATCGACGCAAAGCCTCATTGGGAATGGTCATGGCCGCCGTGGGCGACGGTCGACCTGAAGCGGCTTGGTCTCTGTTGTTGCCGCTTTGCGCAAATGAGCCGGACGATGAAGACTGCATGCATTGGCTGTTGCGCTGTGGAACCGCGCTCGAACGGTGGGATGCGCTTGGGTCTCGTCTCGCTTCTTTTCTCGCCCGCAATCCCGGCAATGTCGCCTTGCGATTTGCATTTGCAGGGGTCCTGCTCAGGGCCGGTCGCCGACCGGAGGCGCAGCGGGAATATGAAAGATTGCTCATCCTGCAACCTGCATTGGACGGCCTGGAGGAATTGGCGAAGAAGCTGGCCGAGCCCGCTATTGACTTGGTTCCTGACCATGCTGCGTGATTCGCCATCGAACGGCCGCTCGCTATTGATACAGCTGGCCCGGCTGGGAGACCTCGTTCAATCGCTGCCGGCAGTCGAGGCCTTGCAAGAACAACATCCGGACAGACCATTGGATTTCCTGTGCCCTTCCCCCATGGCTCCGATACTCAGCGGATGCCGCTCGGTCCATCGCGTCCTGCCCTGGGATGGGATGCAGTGGAGGTCCTGGGCAAATCAGTGGACCAAAGATCCGACTAAAACGTTGGGCGAGGTCAAGACCTACCTCGGTTCGCTCAGAGAGACGCAATACGCGCAGGTCTTCAACTTGAACCAACATGCAAAGGCCCTCCTCATGGCCCATCTTTTCACCGATCGCGACCGGCCAAGCGCCCAGGAAGATCACGGCGGTGAGAGAGTGACGCCATGGGCTCAATACCTCAGGCAAGTGGCCCAAGACCGCGGAGGCAACCGCGTGCATTTGGCCGATGCCTGGTGCGGCTTGTGCGATGTGAAACCTCGAGGGCGAGCGCCTTACCTGCACGAGAAGAAGATCGACCTTCCCGTCGATCTGGCGCCCATCGGCGAAAGCGACGGCTTATGGATTGCCCTGGTGACGGGGACAGGGGACCCGGCTCGCTGTATTGCGCCGGCCGTCTGGGCCCTATGGATTCGGCGGTTTCTCGAACAAGTGGATGTAGGACAGGTAGTGTTGATCGGCAGCGGACACGAGCGAGAAACAGGACAAGCGATTCTGGAAGCGGTGCCTCCGCTGCTTCAGGGACGAGTATGGGACACGACCGGCCGTACCGGAATGGCGCAATTGATGCGAGTACTGAAAACCTGTCACTGGACGATTGGCGGAGATACCGGACCGCTTCACCTTGCGACGGTGGTGGGGGGACGCGCGTTAGGATTTTATGTGGCACGGGCTCGCGTGCATGAAACAGGCCCCTATGGAAAGGACCATTGGGTGTATCAACATTCCAGGCAGGATCAGCCTGACAGCTGGCCGATCATGGAGAGTATCGAGTTGATATGTGACAACCGTCGCCGCGCAGCGCCTGGCTGGACACTGTGGAACAGTCACATGGATGGATGGGGAGTCTTCTATGATGATGGATCAGGCGGTGAACAGGCCAAGCTTCAACGAGCGGCCGTGTGGCGATCGCTCTCTCCAGCCTTGTGCGAGCCGGTGGCTGCATGAGTAACTTCGCCGACAACATCACTCGTCTGACAGCGCGCTACCCGGAACTGGCCGCCTCCCTCAAGGCCTCTCCCGGAGGAGTACTGGCCATCAAACCGGCACGCAGCGGGGCGCCGTCGGCGCAGCGGTCCGGTCGTTGGGTTCACAGCGCCTATGAGCCAGTTCGCGAAGCTGAAACCTGGGCCGATACCCATGCACCAACCTGCCAAGCCGGCGAAACCGTCGTCATCGCCGGGGTCGGTCTGCTGTACCACGTAGAAGCGCTTCGAAACAAACTGTCGCGCGATATCGGGATGGCGGTTCTCATCTCGAACGTGGACGAGCTGCGTGATGCGCTCGCTGCGCGACCACTGGGGGCCTGGAGCGAGCAGATTGCCTGGTTAAGCGGAACACCTGAAGAAATCGCTCACAATTTGACGACAACCGGGCAACCCATTCGCTGCCTCATCTATACCGCAGCGGCCCTGCTGGAGAACGCATTCCACAACGCGTTTGAACAGGCCCTGCGCCGAAATATCGCACGCCAGACGGGGGGTCAACTGACCATCGCATTGGTGGGGCCGATTTATGGGGGATCGCTTCCGATCGCCGGATATGTCAAACGGGCGCTCGAAGCGCTCGGTCATCAGGTGCGGTGGATCGATCACAGCCTCCATGCCGCTAGTTACGGCGCAATGAGCAGCCTAAAAGATGCCCGCAACCGTCAGCTGATGCAAAGCCGCATGGCGGAGGTGCTGAGCCAATGGACTATGGCGACCCTCGCCGAATCTCCTCCCGACCTCGTCCTGTCGCTGGCTCAAGCTCCGTTGACGTTACCGGTCCTTCAACACTTGCGCAAAAAGAAATTTCTCACCGCCATGTGGTTCGTCGAAAACTATCGTCACCTGACCTACTGGCAGCAAATGGCGCCGGGATATGAGTTCTGGTTTGCGATTCAACGGGGACAGTGCCTGGAAGCCTTCAAGCAGGCTGGGGCCAGGCATGTCAGTTATCTGCCGATGGCGGCAGACCCAACCGTGCATTGTCCCATGACGTTGTCCGAGGAAGATCGGCGTACTCATGGCGCGGATCTGTCCTTCGTCGGCGCCGGTTATGCCAATCGCCGGAGCCTATTCCCGGCCCTTCTTCGTCAGCCTTGGTCGTTCAAACTCTGGGGCGATGAATGGGACGGAGCTGATGATCTTCGCTCTGTGCTGCAATTGAAGGGCGCGCGGATCGATACCGCCACCTGCATGAAGGTCTTCAATGCGACGACCATCAATCTGAACCTGCATTCCACAAGCGGAAATGGTCTGGATCCGCAGGCCGATTTCGTCAATCCCCGAACCTTCGAGCTGGCGGCCTGCGGGGCATTTCAGCTGCTCGATCATCGTTCGCTGCTTCCTGAACTTTTCACCGAGCAGGAAATCGTCTCGTTTCGAAACTTCGATGACGTTCCCGGCCTGGTTCGAGAATGGCTTGCCAATCCGGCAGCCCGGAAGGCCATGGCCACGGCTGCCCGTGAGCGGGTGTTGAGCGCTCATACCTATGAGCACAGGATGAAGGACTTGCTCGCGCAGATCGGGCTGTCTCACCCGGACCGAGTGGGAGCCGTCCTGCGAGGTGACCGCCGGCAGGAAGCCTTGCTCAGCCGTTGTGCCGATGATCGCTCGCTGGAATCGCTCATCATAGACTGCCCCGCCGGCCGGCGCGTCGAACTGAAAGATGTGGCGGCGCGGATTCGTACCAAAGGGCCGATGACGGCGTTAAGGCGAGAGGAATTGATGGTGCTGATGTTGGATGAGTATCGCAGCGAAACGCGGGACCTATTATGAGCAAGCAGGTGCTTCTCATCAATATCACCCGGATGGGCGACCTCGTCCAAATGGGAACGCTGCTGCAACGCCTTCAGCACGAATGGCCCGGGGCGGCTGTCGATCTGGTCGTCGATCAGCGGTTCGCCACGGTAGCGGGCCTCCTGCCTAATCTCCGGCACATCGTGACCTATGACTTTCATAACCTGGTCGATGAAAGCCGCGCGCAAACCAAGGATGTCGTCACCCTCTATCGCGATGTGACGCGTTGGGCCGCCCCGTTGGCCGATGCACGGTATGACCGTGTCATTAATCTGACCTTCAACCGGCGGAGCGGATATCTGACTTCGTACGTGGCCGCCAACGATACTCGAGGCATCGCAGCTCCCAAAGACGGGGACGTGGTGATTCACAATCCATGGATGGCCTATCTGACCGACGTGCACAATCAGCGACGGTTCAACCATTTCAACCTCGTGGATATCTATGCGTTGGGCGGGAGTGGTCCGGGGCCATTTGCCCCCTTGTCGCTCACCGTTCCTCCCGACGCCGCGCAATGGGCAGGCGAGTTTCTTTCGTCTCATGGTCGGAACCATCGTCATTGGATGGCCGTTCAAATCGGAGCCAGCGACCCGATCAAAGCCTGGCGCCCGGAATTGTTCGGCTTGACCTTGGCGGAATTGAGTAGAAAGACCACAATCGGTTATGTCTTTATCGGAACCGAAGAGGAGAGGAAGACCATCGCCGCTGCGCAACAGGCCTATCGTCAAGCAGGAGGAACAGGGCCGACCTGCGATGCGATCGGATGCACCACGCTGCCGCAATTGACCGCCTTGCTGGCCCAATGCCGGCTCTTGTTGACCAATGATACCGGACCCATGCATCTGGCGGTCGGGGTAGGAACTCCGGTCGTCGATCTTTCCGTCGGCCATGTGGATTTTCGGGAAACCGGCCCCTATGGTCCAGGTCATTGGATCGTGCAGCCGGATATCGCCTGTGCCCCCTGCGGGTTCGACCAGGTTTGCTTTCACCACGCCTGCAATGACCGGCTCGTTCCGGATCAGATAGCAGGGCTCTGTTTGAATGTCCTCGCTCAGGCGGAGTTTCCCAGCATGACAACCGGCATCAACATTTATCGATCGTCGGTGGACGAGGATGGCCTCGGAAACAGCCGGCTCTGCGCCGGCAGAGAAGATCCTACGGTCGGATGGTACGGACGGTTTTGGCGCCGATTTTGGTTCGAAGAATTTACCGCTCTCTCAAGTCAGGCGCCTGAGATTCGGGATGTTCCCCCGGATTTGAAAGAAGCGTCCGTCCTCCTGGCCCGCCTCGTTCCTCTGTCGGCAACTCTGTTGTCGCAAGCGGAGGAGTTCGTCCGTTTCGCAAGGCAGCGTCCTTTACCCGTGGGAGCCATGCAGCAGGCGCAACTGCGGGAAACCGCCGATCGCAAGCAGGCCATAGCCCTCAGCATGCAGAGTCCCGCGACCGCCTCTCTGGCAGTGGCTCTCTTGCGGGATACCCATAGCGATGACGGCAACGACCTCCTCGCCATGGCGCAATCCCGTCTCAAAACCTATCGACGGTGGCAGAGCCGGCTGCACAAAGTCACGATACACTTTCAATCGCTTGAGACGGCCGACTGTCGCCTGACGCAAAAGAAGTCACGCGCCCTCCCCATGACACAGAGGGCCTAGCAGACCTTCGCGCCTGATTTGCAGATTATTCCAAGGAGTTCAACCATGCACATCACCCTCGACGAAGAACAGTGGCAGCTGCCCGATGATATCTCCTTGATGGAAGCCCTCGCCTCTGTCAGTGACAAAGCTCACGCCAAGCATCGGCTTGTGACATCCTTGACCATCGGTGGCAAGACTATCAGTGATCGCGATCTCGCCCCGGCATGGTTGGCTCAGAAAGCGAACAGCCTCGGACCAGTACTGGCCACGTCACAGTCTCTCCACTCCATCATTACAGAGGCCAAACGCGCGATCGAACGGTTTGCGATCCAATTGAGGTCCGACGGTGAATCGTTGCTCACGTCTCTGCGGTCCGGTACAGGGCCGGTGGGATCGATCGACGCGTGGCTCGGTCGGCTGGCAGATTACACGGAGATGCTTGAAGCGGGTCGGACACAAGGGGTCTCCGGCCTATGCTCTTCTATGTTGCTGCCATGGATTCAGCAGGTATTGGAGGCGCGATCTTCCGCAGACTCCGTTCGCGTCGCCGATCTGCTGGAATACGAATTGTTGCCGCGCCTGACGGAATCCGCCACGGCAGATTGAGGTTCATTGATGCCCGATATGATCGGCAGAGAGATGATGGCGCTCATTGCAGACATTTCAGAGGCTTCCCGAAACACTTAAGTCTTTCTGGGGGGGTACCGATAAGTGGCACAGAGACAAGGTAGCAGGTGCAGTGGGATGTGCGCACATCTTCATCGAACCTGGTTCCCACTCTCGTCGGCACGGATGCCGGCGGATCTCCGATAGCAGTGCAGAACCTTCAGGAGGAAGTACGTCATGCCATTAGTAGTCAATACCAACATTTCGTCACTGTCTGCGCAGCGGAACCTTGCCGTCAACCAGGCGCAGCTGTCTCGCTCCGTCGAGCGGTTGTCGTCCGGATTGCGCATTACTCGTGCCGCGGATGACGCCGCCGGATTGGGCGTATCCGAAACTTTGCGGGCCCAGATCCGCAGTATCAATCAAGCCAACCGAAACGCTGGCGACGGCATCAGCTTGACGCAGGTAGCCGACGGCGCAGCCGCCTCCATCGGCAGCCTGCTGTCTCGTATGCGCGAGCTAGCGACGCAATCTGCAAGCGGTACGCTCGGGACGACCGAGCGCTCGTACCTGGATCAGGAGTTTGTGGCATTGCGCTCTGAAATCGATCGAATTTCCGCTTCGACGGAATTCAACGGCCAGGCGCTGCTGAGCGGAAGCACCAATACGTTCTCGGTGTTCATCGGTTTCAAGAGCGGGACGAACAGCGCATTGACGGTGGCGCTGGATGATCTTGATGTTGCAGCCGTCGGGTTGACCGGCGCGAGCGTTTCGACGGCGGCGAGCGCGCAGGCGGTTCTTGCAACGATCGACGGAGCCATCAGTTCGGTGGCTACGGCGCGTGCAAATTACGGTTCGATTCAGAGCCGATTCGAGGTCGCGATCCAGAATCTGACGATTACAGCTGAGAATTTCACTGCGGCGGAATCCCGCATCCGTGATGCGGACATCGCCCAGGAAACATCTGTGTTCACGAAGAACCAGATCCTCACGCAATCCGGCATTGCCATTTTGGCGCAGGCCAATGCATTGCCACAGCAAGCCTTGGCGTTGCTGCGAGGATAAGGCATCATCCGTCGGATAGCCCTTTCTATTGAAAGGGCTATCCGCGGACTGGTCCTAAGGAGGCTATCATGGTTCAAGAGGTATCCAATCGTAAGGACCTCCTCGCTGACGGCCCCCACGCGAGTCCAAACGTATCCCAGCGTCTCCCTGACAAAACCGTTGAAGAAAAGAACAACGAGCCTGAATCATTCGCGAACGAGGTTAAGAAACAAGAGCTTGAACAGGCCCTTTCTCGAGTACGGGAAGTATTTCAACAAGCGGCTCCTCGATTGGAGTTTTCGATCGATCCGGACCTCGATCGAGTGGTCGTCAAAGTCATGAACGGGGATTCCGGCGAAGTGATCCGCCAAATTCCCCAGCAGGAAGTCATCGAGCTCGCAAAAAGTCTGGAGAGTCCAACCGGACTGCTGCTGCACCACAAGGCGTAGCCAGGTTCAGGCATGGAAGGGATGTCATGGCGATTAGCTTCGGCGGATTAGGCAACGGCGTGGATTTTGGCCAAGTCGTGTCCGAATTGGTCAAGGTTCAGCGCATACCGATCGACAAATTGACATCGAATAAACAGACTCTTCAGAACAAACTTACGGATTATGGATCACTCGGCACGAAACTCCTTGCCCTCCAGAGCGCAGCGAATAAACTCCGATTGCCCAGCACTTTCGATCAATCCGCGAGCAGCGTGAGCGATGAAACCGTTCTGAAAGCGCAAGCCTCGGCAGGGGCGGGCACGGGCAGCTATACCGTTCAGGTGTCGCAGCTCGCTAAAGCACATCAAATCACCAACAAAGCGGCAAAAGCTCTGTCCAGTACAGCCGATCCGATCGTATCAGGCGGAACTGGAACCTTCACCTTTCGGATAGGAGCGGGGTCCGATCAAACCATCACCCTCGCGGATGGGGCTACTCTGGAAGACCTCCGATCCGCCGTCAACGATCTGGGGGCCGGTGTTACTGCCTCGGTCATCAATACGGGGACCGAATCGAGCCCGGCCTATCGCTTGACGTTAACGGCGACAGCATCCGGAGCAACCGGTACCGTCGCCATCGTCGCAGACACGACCGCGCTCGACTTCTCGAACGGAAGCGGCACCGGCGGTGTCGATACACTCCAGGCAGGTCAGAATGCCATCATTCTGATAGGCGATCCCGATCAGACGACCATCACCATTCAGCGGGAAAGCAATGTCGTCACCGACGCCATTCCGGATGTGACGCTGACATTGAAATCAAAAACCGCGGATGAGCCGGTGACGGTCAATGTCAATTCAGACCCTGAGACGGTCAAAACCAATATCAAAGAACTGGCGACCGCCTATAACGATATCGTCAAGTTCGTCAATGAACGCACCGTCTATGACATCACCACTAAAACCGGTGGACATTTCTTCGACGAACGCACGGCAAAAAACGTTCTCACCCAATTGCGCAATGCGTTATCAGGCGTGGTGGACGGCGCTTCGACCTATCAGACATTGGGGCAGATCGGATTTAAAACGGAACGCGACGGCACGGTCACGGTGGAGGCAGCCAAACTGGATTCCGCCCTGGCGAGCAACTATTCAGCGACGAGGGCGCTGTTTGTGACCCAGCCGACCTCGACGGGCCTGGCCCAGCGCATCACCCAGGCCGTCGATCTTCTCGATAGCGTCGACAGCGGAGCATTCACGATTCGGAAGAATGCCATCACCAGCCAGATCAGCAAGCTGACTGCCGAGATCGCGCGCAAGGAAGATCTCGCCTCGCAATATGAGGAACGCCTCCGAGTTCAGTTTGCTGCTCTGGACGGACTGTTACAAAAACTACAATCACAAACCAGCTCCCTGCAAGCACTGAGATAACCATAAAGGTTCATCATGATCGCCAATGCCGCCAACGCCTACCAGCAAACTCAAGTGATGACCGCCAACCAGGTGCAACTCATCGTGCTGCTCTACGATTCCGCCATTCAATCCCTTGAACTGGCGCGGGAGGCCATTCTCACAGGCAACTACAAGGACAAAGCCCGATTCCTCGATCGCAGCATGGCGATCGTCGGGGAATTGGCCAGCGTGTTGGATTTTGAGCGGGGCGGGGAAATCGCGGTGGCGCTACATCGACTCTATGACTATATGATTCAGCAGTGTATTCAAGCCAATCTTCGACACAATGGAAAACACCTGGACGGGCCGATTCGCTGCCTGATGACATTGCGGGAAGGCTGGCAAGTCCTGGCCCGGCAGGAAGCGGTGGTTCATGCAGGCGGCTAGCCTTCGCACTCCCAGCCGATCCCACGATAGTCGCTCCATCGAACGACTCACTCAGCAAGCGCTTGAGGCGTCACAAGCAGGTGATTGGGAAAAGGTGGATGCCTGC
Organism: Nitrospira sp.; assembly: GCA_020697375.1. The sequence goes on from JAJFBJ010000093.1 coordinate 16,179, forward strand.
TATACGGAGCGCGAGGCAAGTTTGAAGACATGCCTGTTGGATCCGTCCGTTGCCCAGCGATTGCTCGCCATAGATGAGCGCATACGCGCCGCAGTGCTGGTGGCACAAGCCGGGATTGCCGGGTTACTTGCTGACAATGCCCGGATGAGACGTGAACTCCGGCGTCTAGCCGATGTCAGTAGACAGGCGCCGGCCACGAGCGGGGTCATGCATCTAGAGGCGTAATTCCATCGGACGCGAAGCCGTACAACGGGCGCTTTGCGTTGTACGACAGGGAATCCATCCGGCTTCTCTTTCTCATCGCCGCCCTATGGATGGGGTCCCTCACGAAGCCGGACTTATAATCATCCTCTTCCAGGCTGTCATTCGAACGAACGTTACCGCAACCAACCGCCGGCACGTTAGGGAGGCCCTATGACTCCTTCCAGGACCCTATCAGGAGTTCCGTCACCTTGGGTTGCCAAGGATGAAGATCGACGCGAGTGGTTGCGCATCGATGACCGCCTGTTGTTGGAATACCGACTGTTCGATGAGCCTGCAGAGGCCATGAACCTCCATCTGCCTCCAGTGACGGAAGACTCGATCGCCACGGCCGTGTCTAAATCGACGCACGATTTATTGACTCGAGCCGGTGAAACATTGGCAGACTCGCCGTTGTTGCCCTGGGTATCGAAAATAGACTGGATGCTGGAGACGATTCTCAAGTCATTGGCGAAAAGCCAGCCCGGGACGGTGGCCATTGCACGGCTGACGGATATCAATATCAGCGCCGGCGGGTTGGGATTCATCACGCCTCGGCGATTTCGCGTGGACGATGTATTGGCGCTGAAAGTCATACTTCCCCCGTTCACCATGATCGAAGCGCAGGCGCGCATCATTCGAGTCACTGAGATTGGAAAAGGAAGCGCGGACTTCTATGTCGCGACACACTTTAACGACCTGCCGGCCGACGATCAGGAACACATCATTCGCCACATTCTTCATGTGCAAGCGGAACGTTTGCGAGCGAGAAAGTCGGCTCATTGAGTGCAGGATGGTTATGCGGCCCTTGTCGTTGAAGGGGAGTCTTCAGAACCGATGGGGAAGGCTAACAGTCCAAGCAAGGTATCAGCCGCCGTTTCGAGAGCCATTGAGGCGGGAGCCGCCGGCTCGAATTCGACCACCGGAAGATAGTTACGGACCGCGCGACTCATGGCGGGATCATCCGGAATCTCGCCCAGCATGGTCAGGTCTCCACCGACATACTCCTTCAATAGCTTCTTCAACTGCAGCACGTTGATGCGCGATTTTCCGGATACCCTATTGACGATCAGGTGTGGTTGAAACCCCTGCAAGGTGCGTCTCGCCCTGTCCCTGGCATTGGGATCAGTATCTTCCACCGCTTGCACGACATCCTCGATGCTGGTGAAATCTCGATCCGAAAGTGTCGCACTGACGGCATCGCGCGCCAGAAATGCCGAAAGCACCAGCCGGATCGCCGCGAGTTTGATAAACCGGTACAGGTCGAGGACAGATGTCGGATCCGGCGTGGCTACCACCAGATAGTGATCGGCCATCAAGAAAAAATCCAGAGCGTGGTAGCTGGTTCCCGCGCCGATATCGAGAATGATCACATCGGTCTGAAGTTGACTCAAATGGCGAATAAGCCGCTTCTTCTTTGCGTAAGGAAGGTTGGCCGTAGCCAAAGTTTCACCGGTCCCTGGAATCATTTGGAGCAGGGGATGTGCCGAAACGGGCTGCAGTACG